>CAJOQR010000032.1 GCA_905236965.1 uncultured Acholeplasmatales bacterium
ATATTTAAAAGAATAATAAATAAAATTGATGAAATATTAGAAAATAATGAAAAGATTAAGGATAAAGATGAAATATTAGATTATTATTTTAAAATTTTAGGCTTTTGTAATATAGGAGAATTATTTAGTGAATCACATAAGCATTTAGCAAAAATAGAAAATGATAATGTAATAATTGAATATTTTTGCTTAGATGCATCATCTTTTTTGTTAGAACAAATTAAAGAAAATATTGAATCAATCATCTTTTTTTCAGCAACCCTTTATCCAATAGAATATCATGCTAATTTATTAACAAAAGGAGAAGGGAAATTTTTAGAATTAAAATCTCCTTTTGATTCAACTAATTTAGATTTAATAATTAACAATACTGTATCAACAAAATATAAAGATAGAAATTCATCAATTGATTCTATTGTAGAAGCAATTGAAATATTAACAAAAACAAAAAAAGGAAATCATATTGTATTTTTTCCTTCATATCAATATTTACAAATGGTATTAGATTGCTTAGATGATATTGATTCAGAAATTATTATTCAAAAAAATAATTTAACAGATGATGAAAAAGATGAAATTATAAAAAAATTTGAAGATCATTCAAAAAATAAATTAGGATTATTTGTAATGGGTGGAGCTTTTTCTGAAGGAATTGATTTAGCAGGAGATAATTTATCTGGTGTAATAATAGTTGGAGTTGGACTTCCAATGATATGTGATGAGAATAATATATTAAAGGATTATTTTGATAAATTATACGCAGAAGGCTTTGATTATGCTTATACATATCCTGGCTTTACTAAAGTAATTCAAGCAGTAGGAAGATTAATAAGAACTGATAAGGATAGAGGAGTTGCAATATTAATTGATACAAGATTTACTTATAATAAATATTTAGCTTTAATGCCTCCTCATTGGAATAATAAAAAAATAATAAATAATTCATATCAATTAAAAAAAGAATTAGAAGAATTTTATAATAAATAAAGTGGTGATAATTTTCACCACTTTATTTATAAATAGTTTGATTTTTTCCATTGTTTTTTCCAAAATATAGATTTTTATCAGCTCTTGATATCCAACTATCTAATGTATCATTTTCTTCATATGATGCAATTCCTATTGTAATTGTTGAATGTATATTTTTATTTTTATATTTAAAATTATAATTTTCAATTTCAATTCTAATGTTATCAAGTTTTTTAATTGTATTTTCAATATTTTCCTCTATTTTAGAAATAACAACAAATTCTTCTCCGCCCCAACGAGATACAAAATCATCTAAAGAATTATTTTTTGCAATATCAGCAATAGTTTTTAAAATATAATCACCACATATATGACCATATTTATCATTTATAGATTTAAAATCATCTATATCAAATATTGCGGCTATATAATTATTTGTATTGTTTTGTAAAATATCAAAATAATTATTTAATCCATTTCTATTAGCAATCCTAGTTAAATTATCAGTTTCAGATATCTTAATTATATGCTCTTCTAATTTAAGAACATAAGTTGTTAAAATATACATAAATCCTGCACAGAAAATAAAAACTATAATAGCATGAAAAATATGTAAAAAATTATTTGTTGTAATTGGTAAATTAACAACTGGTTCATTATATCTTAAATAAAAAAATATAAATATATATAAACATACTAAAATACAAGAAATAATTAATGGATTAATAACGACTTTTTTATTTTTTAAAAAATATTTAGTAACAAAAGCTAATACTGTAATACCAATTAAGCATAAATGAAAACCAGCACTTATTCCACATATTATTGAAGATACACTCATATATGATATTATTTCAATTCCAGCTAATAAAGCAAATATTTCATATTTATTTTTATATAAAAGAAGATATAAAAAAATATAAAAAATTGAACTAAAAAGATTAATATATACCATTAAATATGTTTTTGATATTAAAAATATAATTATATATGTTAAATGAACAAGTAAAAAAATAGAATTTGATATTAATGTTACTAAATTTATTAATTTATCAAAGGATAAATTTTTTGTTTTCATATGTATCACCTAGATATTTATTCAATATTTTTAATTATTTGATTCTTTAAATCTATTAGATTATATTTTTCTTGATGATCAACAAAATTAATATTTAAATCATCATCATCATATCTTGGAATGATATGAACATGAAAATGCATAATTGTTTGTCCAGCAGCTTCACCACAATTGTTTAATATATTTACACCTTTAGCATCAAATGCTTTAGTTATAGCTTTAGCTAATTCCTTTACAACTGCCATTATTCTTAAATAATCATAATCATCTATTTCTAAAATATTTGAGTAATGCTTTTTAGAAATAACTAAAGTGTGACCTTTTGTTGCTTGTGATAAATCAAGTATTGCTAAAACATCATCATCTTCATAAATTTTAGTTGATGGAATTTCTCCATTAATAATTTTACAAAAAATATCGCTCATAAAATTACCCTCCTTATAAAGATTATAACATATTTACAAAATTTTAACATTTCATTAATTATAAATTAATATTTAAAGTTTATATTTTAAATGAAAATGGAGGTAAAAAAAATGAAAGATATATGTATTATAACTGGTGGATCATCAGGAATAGGCTTTGAAAGTGCAAAATTATTAGGTAAGGATTATTATATTATTATTGCTTCAAGGAATGAAGAAAAATTAAAAAAAGCAGTGCTTGAATTAAGAAAAATGCAAATTGAATGTGAATATCAAATATTAGATATATCAAATGAGGATTCAATATTAAAATTTATTGATAATATTAAAGATAAAAAAAATATAAAGGTTTTAATTCATGCAGCAGGAACATCTCCTCATATGGCAAATTATAAAAAAATAATTGATTCTAATGCAATTGGAAGTGTAATTTTAAATAAAGAAATATTAAAAATAATGAATAATGGAATCATTATTAATGTTTCTTCTATGTCAGCTTATTTAACACCTTCTTTTATTTTGCCCAAAAGAAAATATAAATTAGCATTTTTAAATATTAAAAAATTAAAAAATAAATTATATAAAAGAACAAAATTATTTCCTAAAAAAGTAAGATCAGGTGTTGCATATGGAATATCTAAAAATTTTTTAACTTGGTTTTCTATAGCATTTGCAGTAAAAGCAATAGAAAAAAATGTTAGAATAATATCTGTATCACCAGGTAATTTTGAAACACCTATGGGAAATTTAGAAATTGAAGAAGGTAAAAAATTTATTGAAAAATCTATATTAAAAAGAGTTGGTAATCCTAAAGAAATAGCAACCTTATTTAAAAATTTAATTGATTTTGATAATTCATATTTAACAGGAATAGATATTAAATGTGATGGTGGAGTTTATTCATATAATGTTAATAAAAAGATAATAAAAATTATTAAAAATAATTGAAATGTAGATAAAAAGTATTATAATTAACATAAAGCGAAGATAGGAAGAAAGCTTAATTGATTATAATAAGAGAGTCTATAATTGGTGAAAATAGATATATAGATTAAGTAGACAACATCCTTAAGCGGTAGAAGAATTAAGTAGAACTACCCGTATTTCTGCGTTAAAGATTAATGAGTGCTATATTTTATATAGAACTAAGGTGGTACCACGGAAAAA
>CAJOQR010000033.1 GCA_905236965.1 uncultured Acholeplasmatales bacterium
ACAGGAGTACATTCAGGAGATTCAATGAGTGTATATCCACCATATTCATTAACAGAAAAAGCAAAGAAAACTATAGTAGAATATACAAATAAAATAGGAATAAAATTAAATATGATAGGCTTATTTAATATTCAATTTATAGTAGATAAGCAAGATAATGTATCAATAATAGAAGTAAATCCAAGATCATCACGTACAGTACCATTTTTAGCAAAATCAACAGATACACCAATAGCTAATATAGCAACAAAGGTAATGCTAGGAGCTAAATTAAAGGATTTAGGATATATAGGATTAGGTAAAATAAGAAAAAGATGGTATGTAAAAACACCAACATTCTCATTTACAAAATTAACAGGACTAGATGTAGTTTTAACACCAGAGATGAAATCAACAGGTGAAGCAATAGGATATGATTATTCATTAAATAGAGCATTATATAAATCATTAAAAGCATCAGGAACAAGAGTTGCAAATTATGGAACAATTTTAGCAACAATAGCAGATGCTGATAAAGAAGCAGCTCTACCATTAATAAAAAGATTTTATAAATTAGGATTTAACATAGAAGCTACATCAGGTACAGCAAAATTTTTAAAGAAAAATGGAATAAAAACAAGGACAAAGAAAAAGATATCAGAAGGTAGTGAAGAAATCTTAGATTCAATAAGAAAAGGATATGTAACATATGTTATTAATACATCAACAGAAGGAATTAATCAAAATATAGATGGTAAATTAATAAGAAGAGCAGCTATAGATAATAATGTTACTGTATTTACATGCTTAGATACAGTAAAAGTTTTACTTGATGTATTAGAAGAAATTACAATGGGAATTTCTGTTATTGATAAGGAGTGATTCTTGTGAAGGATATTAAATTAACAATTGTATCTAATAAAAATTTAAGTAATGATATTTATTTGATGAGATTAGCAGGAGATTTAAGTGAAATTAAAAATCCAGGTGAATTCATTAATTTAAAATTACCTAATTATTTTTTAAGAAGACCATTTTCAGTATTTGATTATACAAAAGATTATGTAGAGATAATGTATAAAATATTAGGCCATGGAACAAAAGATATGACTAATTATAATTTAGGTGATGAAATAGATTCTTTAATTGGTTTAGGTAATGGCTTTGATGTTAATAAAGCCAAAAAGCCTTTATTAATTGCAGGTGGAATTGGGATTGCACCACTTTATAATCTTGCTAAAAAATTTAATGAAAAAGGAATTAAACCTACATTAGTTTTTGGTGCAAGAAATGAAAAGGATTTAGTTTATCCTAAGGAATTTGATGATTTGTGTGATGTTATTTTATGCACAGATGATGGTTCAAAAGGTTTTAAAGGTACAGCAGTTTTATATTTAGAATTAAATAAAATAGATTTTGATTATTATTATGCATGTGGGCCTTTAAGAATGCTTGAAGCCTTAGCAGATTATTCTAAAAATGGTTCTTTAAGCTTAGAAGCTCGTATGGGTTGCGGATTTGGTGCTTGTATGGGTTGTTCAATTAAGACATTGAATGGTCCTAAGCGTGTATGTAAAGAAGGCCCTGTTTTTGAAGCAAGCGAGGTGGTATTTTAATGAATACAAAAATTAATTTTTTAGGTAATGAATTTAAAAATCCTATAATTCCCGCCTCAGGAACTTTTGGATTTGGTTATGAATTTGCCGATTTATATGATTTGAATATTTTAGGTTCAATCGCAACTAAAGGAACTACTTTATCACCTAGATATGGAAATGACTTGCCTAGAATTGCAGAATGTCCTGCTGGATTAATTAATGCAATAGGATTGCAAAATCCTGGTGCTGATAAAGTAATTTCAGAAGAATTACCTAAATTAGATAAAGTATATAAAGAAAAAATTATTCAAAATATAGGTGGACATTCAATTGCTGAATATCAAGATTGTGTAAAAAAATTTAATAATGTTGATAAAGTATTTGCAATTGAATTAAATATTTCATGTCCAAATGTACAAGGTGGTGGAATGGCATTTGGAGTTGATCCAGATATTGCATATGAGCTTGTTTCAAAGGTAAAAAAGGTTTGTAAAAAGCCATTAATAATTAAATTATCACCAAATGTTACAGATATTGTTGCAATGGCTAAGGCAGTTGAATCTGCAGGAGCTGATGCTATAAGCTTAGTAAATACTATGGTAGGGATGAGGATTGATTTAAAAACAGGTAAACCTATTATTTCAATAAAAAAAGGAGGATATTCTGGACCTGGTATATTTCCAATTGCATTAAGAATGGTTTATGATGTTTCTCATAATGTTAATATTCCTGTTATTGGTATGGGTGGAATTACTAATGCTTATGATGTTATTGAAATGATGTATGCAGGAGCATCACTTGTACAAATAGGTGCACAAAATTTAGTTGATCCATATGCATGTAAAAAAATTATAGAAGATTTACCTAGAGTTATGCATGAATTAAGTATAGAAAATTTAAATGAAATTATAGGAAAGGCAAAATAATATGAGAGATGTAATTATAGCTTGTGATTTTAAAGACAAAGAAACATTATTTGATTTTTTAAAACCTTTTAAAGAAAAAGGATTAAATCCTTATTTAAAAATAGGAATGGAAATATTTTATAAAGAAGGACCTTCTTTAGTTAAAGAATTAAAAAAAATGGGTTTTAAAATATTTTTAGATTTAAAGCTTCATGATATCCCAAATACAGTAGAAAAAGCTATGGCAAATTTATCAAGCTTAGGTGTTGATATAATAAATGTTCATAGCGAAGGTGGAATTGAAATGATGAAAGCTGCAAGGAAAGGCTTAGATTCTACTTTAGAAGGAAAAAATACTAAACTTATTGCTGTAACAATTTTAACTTCAATTTCAAATGAAATATTAAAAAATGAATTATTAATAGATGAAGATGTTGATAAGGTTGTAAAAAAATATGCATCAAATGTAAAAGAAGCAGGATTAGATGGTGTTGTTTGTTCACCACTTGAAGCACCAATTATAAAAGAAATGGGTTTAATATCTGTAACACCAGGTATTAGATTTTTAGATGATGCTAAAGGTGATCAAAAACGTGTTACAACACCTTCAAAGGCAAAAGAATTAGGCTCAACATTTATAGTTGTAGGTCGTTCAATTACTGCATCTTCTGATCCAGTAAAATCATATGAAAGATGTGTGGAGGAATTTTGTTAATTATGGAAAATATTAAAGTTACTGTTGCTAAAAATTTATTAAAAATAAAAGCTGTTTTTTTAAAGCCAAATGACCCATTTACTTGGGCTTCTGGAATTAAATCACCTATATATTGTGATAATAGATTAACCTTATCATATCCAGATGTAAGAGATGTAGTAGAAGATGGCTTAGCTGAAATTATAAAAACATATTACCCAGATGTAGAAGTTATTATGGGAACATCTACTGCAGGTATTGCTCATGCTGCTTATGTATCAAAAATTTTAAATTTACCAATGGGATATGTTAGAGGCGGTGCTAAAGACCATGGAAGAGGAAATCAAATTGAAGGTGTTGTTCCTGAGGGTAAAAAGGTTGTTGTAATCGAAGATTTAATTTCTACTGCAGGATCTTCAATTGAAGTTGTAAATGTTTTAAGAGAAGCTAATGCTATAGTTTTAGGAATTGCTTCTATATTTACATATGGATTACAAAAGGGTATTGATAGATTAAAGGATGCAAATGTTATTAATCATTCTTTATCAGATTTTGAAACATTAGTAGAAGTTGCTGCTAAAGAAAATTATATTTCTAAAGATGATATTAATAAGATTTTAAAATTCCAAAAAAATCCAAATGATCCATCTTGGATGGAATAATTTTATTAAATTTTGTAATAAAAAGCATATGAAAGCGTTTTTATTCCACACTAGAAGGAATGCTAGTGGTAGTTTGTTTAAAAAATTACCCTTATAATGAAGTTGTAAATAATTAAAGATATTTAATTGTTTCAAAGTTTCTTTTTCAAAACACTTTTCTTATGTTATATAAGGAGAAAAAGGGCGTCCCTGGCCCTTTTTCTTTTTATATTTTTTCTTTAATTAAAATATTATTTGTTGTATAATATATTCACAAATAAAAAAGGATGGTAAGAAATGATAGATTTAGAAAAAATAACTGATCCTTCCTTTGTTAAAGATTTATCAATGAAAGAATTGAAAGAATTGGCTTTTCAAATTAGAGAATTTTTAATTGATAATATTTCTAAGACAGGAGGACACTTAAGTAGTAATTTAGGTATAGTAGAGATTACTTTAGCAATGTATTATGTGTTTGATCCTGAAAAAGATAAATTTTTATTTGATGTTGGACATCAATCATATGTGCATAAAATATTAACAGGAAGAGCAAAAGATTTTAAAACCTTAAGAAAGCTTGATGGTTTAAGTGGATATATATCTAAAGATGAATCTAAATATGATATTTGGGAATCAGGTCATTCATCAACTTCAATTTCAGCTGCATCAGGAATGATTGTTGCTGGTGAAAAAGATAGAGTTATTGCTATAATTGGAGATTCATCAATTATGAATGGCGTTGCTTTAGAAGGTTTAAATTTTTTAGGACAGCTTAAAGATAAAAATCCGATTATAATTTTAAATGATAATAAAATGGGAATTTCTAAATCTGTAGGTGCATTAACAAAAACATTACAAAGGATTAGAGGTTCAAAATTATATTCAAAATTAAAAAAATTTTTAAATACGATAACACCTACCTTTTTATCTGGATTTGTTCATCAAATTAAAAGAGGATTAAAAGGCTTTATACAAAGAGATAATATTTTTGAAGAAATGGGCTTTGATTATTATGGACCTTATGAGGGAAATAATTTAAAATATTGTATTAAAATGATGAAAAAAATAAAAAATAGCAAAGAACCTATTGTTATACATTTTATTACTAAAAAAGGAAAAGGATATCTACCAAGTGAAAATGATACTGAAGGAGATTTTCATGGAGTTGGTCCTTTTGATATTGAAACTGGAATTCAATATAAAAATGATGATTTTAAAAATTATTCAAAGCATGTTGCTGATTTTTTGTGTGAAAAAAGAAAAGAAGAGCAATTTTATGTTGTTACACCTGCAATGAAATCAGGATCTATGCTTAATGAATTTGCTAAATTATATCCAAATGATTTTTTTGATGTAGGAATTGCAGAAGAGCATGCTGCAGATATGGCTGCAGGAATTGCTCTTTTAAATAAAAAAGTTGTTTTATTATTTTATGCTACCTTTGCTCAAAGAGCATATGATATGCTTTTAAATGATATTTCAAGACAAAATTTAAAAGTAATTATTGGTATAGATAGAGCAGGTATTGTAGGAGAAGATGGTGCAACCCATCAAGGTATTTATGATATTTCTATGTTAAGTGCAATGCCTAATATCAAAATATTTATGCCTAAAGACGATATAGAAACAATTGGTTTATTTAATTATGCATTTAATCATTTAGATTCACCTATTGCAATTAGATATCCTAGGGCATCTTTTAAAATTAAATCATATGATTATAAATATGAATGCTCACCAGAATGGGAAATAATAAAAAAAGGTAATAAAGCAAATGTTATTAGTTATGGACCTGATGTTGTAAGAATTTCAAATCTAGATTTAGATATAAATGTTTATAATGCTAAATCTATTAAACCAATTGATGAAATTATGTTAAAAAATATATTTGAAAGTAATCTTTTAATAATTATTGTTGAGCAAGTAATATCATCTGGAAGCTTATATGATAAGATATTAAATTTTAAAGAAAAAAATAATTATATTTCTAAAATTTATTCATTATCATTTAATGAAGACACTATAATAAAGCATGGTAAGATTGATGATGTTTTAGATAGATATGGCTTTTCTGATGAAAAAATAAAAGATTTTATATTAGATAAAATAAAATGATAGTTTATTGATTATTCAAAAACTATCATTTTTTTATAAAAAATATTCAATTATTGTTTTTATAGCTATAGCAAGAAGAATTATCCCACCCAATATCTTAGATAAATTTTTAAATTTATTTCCAAATTTTTTTCCAATTATTACAGCGATTATACTTAATATAAAGGTTATTATTGTAAAAATTAAGAAAGATATTAAAGCAATATAAGTATCTTTTCCAATAAATAAAATTCCAACTAATAATGCATCTATTGATGTAGCAATAGCTTCTAAAAATAATTTAAAAAAAGATAACGAAACAGGCTTTTCCTCATTTATTTTATTATCTTTTTTTATTCCATCAATAATCATACTTATTCCTAACATTAATAATATTCCAAATCCTATTAAAGGTATAATTTTTCTTAAGTATGATTCAAAAGGAAGACATATTAAATATCCTAATAAAGGCATTAATCCTTGAAATATTCCAAACATTAATGCTATTAATATTGTTTTTTTCTTATTCATATAAGGATCTTCTAATCCATTAGTTAATCCTACAGCAAAAGCATCCATCGAAAGAGATATGCCTAAAAGTATAGCTTCTATAATCCAAAACATTTTTCTACCTCATTAAATAACTAATCTCTTAAGTTATTTTAAATTATCTATAATTTTATAATTTAGTCTATTTTATTTAAATAATTTATTATTTCATCAACAATATAAGAAGGAGTAGAAGCACCAGATGTAATATTAATAGTTTTAATATCTTTCAAAATATTTTTATCAAGATGATTTAAATCTTCACATAAAATAGTGTTAATTTTAGCTATTTCTTTTGAAATATTAAATAATTTTTTTGTATTAGATGATTTTAAATCCCCTACGACAATACATAAATCAGCCTTTGGCTGATTTTTTATTGCTTCTTGTCTTATTGTAGTTGCATTACATATTGTATCATCAATTATAATATTTTCAAATTTTTCTTTTAATTTATTACAAATTTCAAAACAATCAAATTTAGATAGTGTTGTTTGATTTGTACAATATATTTTATTATTTTTAATATTTAAATCATTTATTTCATCTAAAGAAGAAATAAAATTAATTTTATTATTTATTCCTAAAACCCCTTCAACCTCAGGATGATTTTTAGTTCCAATATAAATAATATCATATCCTTCTTTTAAAAATGATTTTATTTTATTATGAATAACTAAAACATTTCCACATGTTGCATCTATAATATTTAATTTTTTTTCTTTAGCTTTTTCATAAACCTTTGGTGAAACACCATGAGCTGAAAAAATAACAGTTCCATTATCTATTTCATCTAATAATTCTAATCTTGATTTAGATTTATCATCTATTACAATAACACCACGTTTTATAAATTCATCTACAACATGTTTATTATGAATAATTTGTCCTAATAAATATATTGGTTTTTTTATGCTTTTATTTTCAATTGCTTCATTAACGATATTTAATGCTCTTATAACTCCATTACAATATCCTTGAGGCTCAATTTTTCTTATTATCATTTAAACCACCGAATCGTCTATCACGTTTTTGATAGCTTATAATTGCTTTATCAAGCTCATTTTTGTCAAAATCTGGCCATAAAACGTCTGTAAAATATAATTCTGCATAAGCTATTTGCCATAATAGGAAATTAGATATTCTATATTCTCCAGATGTTCTTATTAATAAATCTAATTTTGGATATCCTTTTGTGAATAAATTATTTTCTATAACATCAGGTGTAATATTATCTGGTTCTAATTTTCCATCAACACAATCTTTTGCTATTTTTTTAACAGCAGTAGTTATTTCATCATGAGAACCATAATCAAAACAAATTGTTAAAACAATACCAGTTTTATCTTTTGTAATATCTTCAATTTCGTTTATTATTTTTAATACATCATTTGGAAATCTATCTTTTCTTCCAATAAAAACCCATTTAGCATTATTTTCTATAATTTGCTTTTTTAATTTTTTAAAAATTCTTGTTGGAGCCTTCATTAAATATTCTACTTCATCTTTAGGCCTATTCCAATTTTCTGTTGAAAAACAAAATAATGTCAAATATTTAACACCTAAATCGCTACAATATTTTCCTACTTTATTTATATTAAATGCACCATTTCTATGACCTGCAGTTCTAGGAAGCATTCTTTTTTTTGCCCATCTACCATTACCATCTAGAATCATAGCTATATGAGTTGGGATTCTATTTAAATCAATTTTTTCTTCTTGCATAATATTTTAATTAATTAATTAAAAACATTAATTAATTTTCCTCCAAAATAATTATATCATATTGTTAATTTTATCGAAAATTTTTTTAAATATATTAAAAATTCGTCTATTATTTAATAAATAGGAATAATAAATTATTAAATTTCTTAAATTATTATGATAAAATAAAGAAGAAGTAAAATTTAGGAGATTTATTAAAATGAAATTACATGATGCAAGAGTTTTAGCAATGCAAATATTATATACAACTGATTTAAATGCAATATCAAAAGAAAAAGCATTAGAATCATATGAAAATTTAGATCAAAAAGCTATTGATTTTGTAAATTTAGTAAATGATAATTTAGATAAAATTGATTTTGTTATTTCTGTTTGTTTAAAAAATTATACAATTAATAGATTAAATTTAGTCGATAAAGCTATTATTAGATTAGCAACAGCTGAATTTATTGAAGGAAAAAATGACAAAAGAATAATTATAAATGAGGCTTTAGAATTAACAAAAGAATTTTCTGATCAAGGAGATCATAAAGCAGTAAGCTTTAATAATAAATTATTAGATAATATAAGTGTAAGAGTAAAGGATTTGATTTGAAATGGAAGAGCGTTATTTAACAGTAACGGCATTAACTAAATATATAAAATATAAATTTGACCACGACAATAATCTAAAAGTTGTTTTATTAGAAGGTGAAATTTCTAATTTTAAACATAATTCTCGTGGACATTTTTATTTTACATTAAAGGATGAAAATGCATCTATTTCAGCTATTATGTTTTCTTCTAATGCATCTAATGTAAAATTTGAACCAGCTGATGGTATGAAAGTTTATGTAAAAGGATCACTTTCTGTTTATGAAGCATCAGGAAGCTATCAAATTTATGTAACAGAAATGAAATCAGATGGAATTGGGGATTTATATTTAGCATATGAAAGATTAAAAAAAGAATTAGAAAGAAAGGGTTTATTTGATATTAATCATAAAAAGCCTATTCCTAAATTTCCTAAAACAGTAGGTGTTATAACATCTCCTACAGGTGCTGCTGTAAGAGATATAATTAAAACAATTGAAAGAAGATATCCTTTATGTAATGTAATTTTATATCCAGCGATTGTTCAGGGCGATGCAGCTAAAGATGATGTTGTAAAACAAATAAATAAAGCTAATAAAGATAAATTATGTGATGTTTTAATTATTGGTAGAGGTGGAGGCTCCATTGAAGATTTATGGTGCTTTAATGAAGAGATAGTTGCATATGCAATTTATAATTCAAAAATACCTACTATTTCAGCTGTTGGTCATGAAATTGATTTTACAATTGCTGATTTTGTTGCTGATATGAGAGCTGTAACACCAACAGGAGGAGCTGAAATTGCAACACCTGATATAAATGTTTTAAAACAAAATGTATCTTATTATGTTGATGCAATGACTAAAAAAATTAATTATATGATTAATGATTATAAAATTAAATTAGTTAATATTGATAAAAGATTAGATACATTAAATCCTAAACAAACATTAATTCATAAAAAAGAAATATTAGATTTTAAATATCAAAGATTAAATCAAAAAATAATTGAAGTTATTAATAATAAAAATCATATATTTGAATTATATAAATCAAGGCTTGAAGCATCAAATCCATTAGCTATTATGGATAAAGGATATTCCATAAATAGATTAAATGGTCATATTATAAAAGATATAAAGGATGCTAAAATAGGAGATTTATTAACAACTGAATTAAAAAATGGAATTTTAACATCTAAAATTGTGGAGGTAAAGGAAAATGGAAAATAAAACTTTTGAACAATATTTAGAAGAATTAGATAATGCTTTAAAAGCATTAGAAAATAAAGATGCAACTTTAGAAGAATCTGTTGCTAATTATACAAAAGGCTTAGAATTAGCAAAAAAATGTTATGAAATTTTAAATACAAATGAAAAACTAGTAGTGAAAAAAATGACAGATGCTGGCTTAGTTGATTTTAATGAGCCACAAGAATAATTATGAGACTTGATTTATTTTTAGTTGAAAAAGGATATTTTAAGACTAGATCTAAAGCAAAAATAGCTATAGATGAGAAAAAAATATTAGTTAATGGTAAATTAGAAAAAGCATCTTATAATGCAACTAGTCAAGATAAAATAGAATTAATAAATATTAATCCATATGTTTCAAGAGGTGGATTAAAATTAGAAAAAGCAATAGAATCATTTAATCTTGATTTTCAAGATAAAATTATTTTAGATATAGGCGCTTCAACAGGAGGATTTACTGATTGTGCATTAAAGCATGGTGCGAAATTAGTTTATGCAGTAGATGTTGGAAATATGCAATTAGATGAATCTTTGAAAAATAATAAAGCCGTTATTTCTTATGAAAATACAAATATAAAAGATTTTAATTTAGATAAAAAATTAGACTTTATTGTTATGGATGTTTCATTTGTTTCAATAGAATATTTATTACCTTCAATTGATAAATTTATTAGCTTAGATAATGCCTTAATTACATTAATTAAGCCACAATTTGAAGTCGGTAAATTATATTTAAAAAATGGAATTGTAAAAGATAAAAAGCTTCATTTAAATGTATTAAATAATATTTTTGAAGCTTTAAAAGAATATAATTTAGGAATATATAAATTAATAAAATCACCTATATTAGGTGGTTCAGGAAATGTTGAGTTTTTAGCTTTAATTAAAAGAGGGGTTAATTTAAATATTAATCTAAAAGAGGTATTAAAATAATGCTTAAAGAATTAAGAGTATCAAATTTTGCAATAATTGAAGATATAAAAATTAATTTTAATGAAGGAATGACAGTATTAACAGGTGAAACTGGGGCTGGAAAATCATTAATTATTGATACAATTTCTTTACTTTTAGGTGCAAGAGCTGATATTTCAATGATAAGGTATGGCAAAAATTCATCTAAAGTAGTTGGTATTTTTACCCATAATAATCAATTAAATGATTTATTTAATAAAAATGGAATTGAAATAAAAGATGAAATTGAAATAATAAGAGAAATTTATAATAATTCAAAAAACATTATAAAAATAAATGGAATTAATGTTACTTTAACTTTATTAAAGGAAGTTTCTTATTATTTAGCATCAATACATATTCAAAATGATACATATAAATTATTTGATCCTAATAATTATTTAGACATTTTAGATCCTAAAACAGATTTAAAATTTAATAAATTGATGAATGAATATTCTTTATCATTATATAAATATCTTAATTTTTATAAAGAATATAATAATATTTTAGAAAGAAAAAATGATGCATATAAAAATTTAGAATTTTTAAAATATGAATATGAAGAATTATCTAATTTAAATTTATATCCTAATAAGGATAAAGAATTAAGAGAAAAAATATCTAAATTATCAAATTACGATAAAATCTATTCTCATTTAACAGATGCATATAATAATTTAGAAAATGATAATGATCCATTATCTAAATTATATGATGCTGCAATGAATTTATCTAAAATAAAAGAATATGATGAAAAATATTTATCATTTAATGAAAAATTATTAGATTGTTATTATATTGCATCTGAAATTAAAGATGAGATTTATAAAGATATAAATAATTTAGATTATAATGAAGAAGAATTAAATGAATTAAGCTATGAAGAAAATGAATTAAATAAAGCTAAAGAAAAATATAAAAAAAATTTAGATGAATTAATTATATATATAGAAAAAATAAAATTAGATATTGATTTAACAACAAATTATGATGAGGTTTTAAATGATATAAATTTAAAATTAAAAAATTCATTTGATAATTTAAAAGAAAAAGCTTTAAAATTATCAAATTATAGAAAAAATATAGCACTAGATTTTAGTAAAAAGATTATTAAAGAATGTAATGACCTAGATTTAGAAAATACTCGTTTTGAAGTTATATTTAATGATGTTTTGTTAGATGATTATTTAAATAAAGATGTATTTAAAGATAGCGGAATAGATGAAATATCATTTAATTTATCTTTTAATGAAGGTGAGCCTTTAATGCCTTTATATAAGGTTGCATCAGGAGGAGAAGCATCAAGATTCATGCTAGCATTAAAAAGCTATTTAAAAATGAATTTGAACCTAGATTTATTTATTTTTGATGAAATAGATACAGGCGTATCAGGTGCAACTGCTAAAAAAATAGCTTTAAAAATGTATGAAATATCAAAAAATTCTCAAGTGTTATGTATTACTCATCTTCCACAAGTTGCGGCTATGGGAGATTATCATAAGCATATATTTAAAACAATTTTAGATAATAGAACTATTACTTTAATTGAAGATTTAAATATAGAAAGAAGAACTGAAGAGATTGCATTAATGCTTTCAGGAGATAAAATGAGTATATATGCTTTAGAGCATGCAAAAGAATTATTGAAAAAATAAAGTGTATCAAAATTGATACACTTTATTTTATTCATCTATAAATTTATTAATTGCGAATGCAACTCCACTTTCTAAATTAGATTTAGTTATGAAATCAGCATATTTAAAAACTTCATTAAAAGAATTTTGCATTGCAACTCCAATACCTGCATTTTGAATCATTGGTATATCATTATCAGCATCACCTATTGCTAAAGTATTAGAAATATCAATATTTAAATAATTTGCTAAAAAATTTAAAGCAGTCCCTTTATTTGTCTTTTTATTTAAAAATTCTAAAAAGATTTTTGAAGAACGTAAAACAGAATATTCATTTTTATATTCTTCTTTAAATTTAGGTGTTACTCTAGAAATATTTTCATCTGAATCAACTATCATTGCTTTAATAAATTTATCATCTTTACCTAAATTATTAAAATCATATAAAGATGCATCAATTTTATTAATTGTCTCTTCAACTAATGTATATGGATTTTTTTTAGGAGTTATTAATTCTTCATTTTCTTTAAATGCATGTATATTTACATTTTCTATAATTGATTTTTTGTATAATTCTTTTACAAAATCACCATCAATTAAAGTAGAATGAATTAATTCATTTTTTCCAACATTTAAAATTTTTCCTCCATTATATAAAATGACATAATCATTTATAGATGTTAAATTTAATTCTTTTAATGTATCAATTACACCATTATATGGTCTACCTGTTGCAATTACGACATAAATTCCATTTTCTTTTGCTTTTTTTATAGCCTCTTTATTTTCTTTTGAAATCTTTTTTTCATTATCAAATAAAGTCCCATCTAAATCTATTGTAATAAGTTTAATCAAAAAAATCACACCCTTTTTTTCAAAAAAAAACTCCAATTATTTTGGAGTATTAACCATGAAGAACATATTGAATTATAGCAAAAACTAATGATGCTACACCAGCAGTTAACATTAAAAATGCAAGTATACCAACAATTATTTTACCGGCAGGACTTTTTACAGGATTTGAATATGTTTTTTTAACTTTTTCATTCTTTTTTTTGTTATTCTTTTTTTTATTATCTGCCATACTTATTTCTCCTAAACACTTAAATAATATGTTATAATTATAAACAAAGTTATTATATAATATTTTTTTAAAAAAAGGAAGAAAAATATATGGAAAATCATGCAAAAATAATATTTCATATTGATATGAATGCTTTCTTTTGTTCTGTAGCAACTATTTATTATCCTCATCTTAGAGGAAAACCTTTCGCAATAGGAAGAGAAAATACATATAAAGGTGTAATTTCTACAGCATCATATGAAGCACGAAAATTAGGAATACATTCAGCTATGCCTATTGCTGAGGCATATAAAATAAAGCCTGATTTACGTATTGTTCATATAGATTATTCTATATATAATGAATATCACAATAAATTTGTTAATTTAATAAAAGAATATACAGATTTAATTGAGGTTGCATCAATAGATGAGGTTTATGCTGATATGACTAAAGCATCCTTAAAAAAGCATCCTATAGTTTTAGCAAAAGAAATTCAATTGAGATTATTAAAAGAATATAAGCTTCCTTCATCAATTGGAATTGCTCCTACTTTATTTTTAGCTAAAATGGCTTCTGATATGAAAAAGCCTTTAGGAATTACAGTCATAAGAAAAAGAGAAGTAAAAGATATTTTATATCCTTTATCTGTAAAAGAAATTTATGGAGTTGGTAAAAAAACATTTCCAAAGTTAATAGAAAAAAATATTAATACAATAGCTGATTTTATGGATATAAATAATAAAGATAAGGTTATTAATCTTGTTGGAGAAAATACATATAATTATGTATATAATCATATATTAGGTAATTCAACTAATATAGTTGATCCTAAGCGCTTTGATGAATCAAAATCAATTTCTACATCAGAAACATTTGATGTTTTTTTATATTCATTTGATGAAATATTAATTGAATTAAGAAGAATGACAAAAGATATTTATAAAAAAATGATAAATGATAATTATTATACTAAAACAATTACTTTAACATTAAGAGATAGTGATTTTAATACAATAACAAGACAAGACACTTTAGATGATTATACTGATTCATTTGATGAAATTTTTGATATTGTAATTGAATTATTAGAAAATAACATTAAACCTAAAGAATATAGATTAATAGGTGTTGGATTTTCAAATTTAGTTAAAGAAGAAAATCTACCTAAAGAATATAATTTATTTACAATTCAATCTGAAGATGAAAAAGAATTTGTTATAGATAATTTAATAAATGATTTTCAGCAAAAATATGGTAAAAATGCATTATTTAGGAGAAAAAAATGAATTTGGATGAAAAAAAAGCATGGCTTGAATTATATAATTTAGCTGATGAAGCATATGAATATAGTCCATGGGAATATGTTAAAGAAGATATGTTTTTATCTTTTATTGATGAAAATGATAAAATGTGGTATGCATCAGTTTTAGGAAATAATAAAAAATTTTATGGAATATTATTTATTGAAGAAAAAGATATTAATAGATATTTAAATATATATAAAAATAATTATTCAAATATACAAACCTTTAATTATCAAGTAGGCTTAATGGTAAGCTTTGTTGATAAGAAAAATTTAAAAGATGATGAATTACATCTTTTAAAAGAATTAGGAATTAATTTTTCAAAAATAGCTATTAAATTTCAAAAATTTGAAAGGGGCTATATGCCTTATATGATAAAATTTTTTGATGTTTTAAATTTTAGTTATCTTTTTAAAAATTTTATGGTAATATTTAAGCATCTTAAAAATAAAAATATCTTATTGCCTAATGATGGAGAAATGCTTTCAAGATTTTATTTAAAAGATGAAAATTTATATAAAACTGCAAATATTAAATTCTTTAAAAAAGAAGAAATATATGATAAAGTTTTAGTTGATGATTTTAAATTAATTTCTAAATCAAAACCAATAGATATAGAATTTGAATTTATAAATTATCTACCTATTGCCATAGGAAATAATTATGAGGATGGTAAATATAAATTAGATAAATTTTTTGCTATCGCAGATGCATCTAATAATAAAATGCTAAAAATAGAAATTATTGATACATCTAAATACAAAAATGAATTAGAATATAATAAAGATGCAATCAATAAATTAATCGAATTTATTAATAATAATTTTATTCCAAGAAGAATAATTGTAAGAGATTTATATTCTTATAATTTATTAAAGGATTTTGAAAGAATTTCAAAAATCGAGCTTAAAATTGATAAAATTAGAGTTATAGATATATTTATTGATTCATTTTTGAAAGGAAAATAATATGTTATTTGATGGTTATGAATTAAAAGATTATATTGTAAAAGCCTTAAATGATTTAAATTTTAATTCTTTTACTAATGTTCAAAAAGAAGTTTTTTCGAAATTAGAATCAGAAAAAAATATAATAGTTAAATCAAAAACAGGTTCAGGTAAAACTCACTCTTTTTTAGTACCAATTTTTAATAATTTAGATGAAGATCTTCATAAGGTTCAAGCATTAATTGTTGCACCAACAAAAGAATTATCTATTCAAATTTATAAAATGGCTCAGCATATTGCATCATTTTCTGAAAAAAGAATTGATATAAAAAATTATTCAGGTGGAACAGATAGATTAAAAGATATTGAAAAATTATCAAATTCTAATCCTCAAATTGTTATAGGAACATTAGGTAGAATTAATGATTTAGCAATAAAAGAAAATGTTTTAAAAATATATACAGCTAAATATTTTGTATGTGATGAAGCTGATATGACATTTGATGATACAAATATTTTAGAATTTGATAGTATTGCTAAAGTATTAGATAATGCAAAATTTATGTTTTTTTCAGCAACATTTTCAGAAAAAATATTGCAAGAAATGAAAAAATATATTACTAATGTAGAATTTATTGATGTAAAAACAAATGAAAATAATATAAAGCATATTTGGATTCCATTAAAATATAAAGATAGATATGATTTATTAAAAGATTTAATTTCTACAATGCAGCCTTATTTTTGTATGATTTTTTGTAATAAAAAGGAAAATGTTATTGAACTTGCAAATAAATTATCTAATGATGGTTATTTTGTAGGAATGCTACATGGTGATTTATCACAAAGAGAAAGAAAAAGAATTTTAAAAGAATGTAATGAATTAAAATATCAATATTTAGTATGTACAGATATTGCAGCTAGAGGAATAGATATTAAAGGTGTATCTCATATTATTAACTATGAATTGCCAAAGGATTATGAATTTTATCTTCATAGAAGTGGTAGAACTGGTAGAATGTTTAGTGATGGAATTGTTTATTCTTTTTATGAAGAAATTGATAATCAATATTTAGATAATTTAAATAAAAAGAAAATAATACCAGAATATTTTGAAATAAAAAATAAAGAATTGATTCCTTATAAAGGAAGAAATACAAGACAATCAAGACAAAAGCCCAAAACAAATTATGAATATGAAGCAAAAAAATTTGTTCCTAAGCCAAAAAAAGTTAAACCTGGATATAAGAAAAAAAGAGAAGAACAAATTAAATTAATTGCTTCAAATTTAAAAAAGAAAGATAAAAAAAATAATAGATTAAAATAAATTTTAATTTAGTGAGAGTGTTATGATAAAAAACAAATTAATTTCAAAGAATAAAATGAATATTGAAAATGTTTTGAAAGATTGGATTTCTTCAAATGTGCTTTCAGAAGATGGTTATTTTATTAAGAAGATTGAGAAGGAAAATTATAAATTAACTATCTTTATTGTTGAAGATTATTATTTTAGAATAAGGTCAAATCTTACTTTAACAATATTTGTAGAAGAAAATGATGAAGAAATAAATGTTGAAGTTGTATCAAGTGGTGGTAAAGAAGGACTTGCTGGCTTTTCATATGGAGCAGAAAAGAGTGCTGTCAAACGTGTTGTTAAGTTATTAAAAGAAAATGGATTTACTGAGCAATAATTTTATATAAATTATGATTTATTTAGAAGATCATAAAAAGAATACCCTAAGCGTTTAAAAGCGTTTAGGGTATTCTTTTTATATTTTATATTATTTTAATGTTTCTCCAGATTTTAAATGAGAAACTTTAATTTCTTTATGATTCATTGAAGAGAAGATTCTAACATTTCTTTCAATTTCTAATCCTTCAGGTAAAATTAATTTTTTACCTATTACATTTAATCCACTAGATAAAACCTTTGGATTATCTTTATTAGGTGTAAAATCATCTCCATATCCGATTTTTGAATTATCTCCAATGACTGTTTCTTTATCTATAATTGTATCTTCAATAATACAATTTTCTCCTATAACAACATCATTTAAAATAATAGAATGTTTTATTTTTGTTCCTTTACCAACAACTACACCTGGTGATAAAACAGATTCTTCAACATCACCTTCAATTCTACAACCATTTGAAATTAAAGAAGTAGAAATAGATGCATGCGCACCAACTTTTACTGGAGGTAAATCTTCAGTTCTTGTATATATTTTCCAATTAGGATCATATAAATCTAAAGCAACATCATGACATAATTCAAGATTTGCTTCAACATATGAATCATATGTTCCAACATCCTTCCAATAATCATAAAATTCATATGCATAAACTTTTTTTGTATCAATCATTTCAGGAATAATATGCATACCAAAATCTAAATCATTGATATCTGGATGAGATTCAATTGCTTCAATTAATGCATCTGTTGAAAATACATATATACCCATTGATGCTTTGTTTGATTTAGGTTGTTTTGGTTTTTCAACAAATTTTTTAATTCTTAAGCTATCGTCTGTTTCTAAAACTCCAAATCTTGAAGCTTCTTCGATAGGAACAATTTTAGCTGCAATAGTTAAATCAGCACCTGTTTTTTTGTGCTGTTCAATTATTTTTGAATAATCCATTTTATAAATGTGATCTCCAGATAAAATTAAAACATATTTAGATGCATAACGTTTAACAAATTCAATATTTTTTCTTATAGCATCAGCAGTTCCTTCATACCATGAATTATTAGGTTGAAGAAGTGTTACAAAAGAATCACGTCTATCTAAGTCCCATGGCTTTCCAACACCAATGTGTTCATTTAATGAAAGTGGTAAATATTGTGTTAAAATACCGATTTGGAAAATTCCTGAATTTGTGCAATTTGAAAGTGCAAAATCAATTATTCTAAATTTTCCACCAAAAGGTACAGCTGGTTTACTACGTTTTTCGGATAAAATATCTAATCTTGATCCTCTTCCTCCAGCTAAAATTAAAGCTAATGTTTCCATATTTTTCCTCCCTATTTAACTAAAGCTTTATTATATAGTTCAATATATTGTAATGCTGAATTATTCCAGCTAAAATCTTTTTCCATAGCTTGTTTAACTAATGTTTGCCAAACTTCTTTATTGTTATTATATGTATTTAATGCAAGATACATAACATTTTTTAAATCATGTGCATTGAAATTAGTAAATGAGAATCCAGTTCCTTCTTTAGTATATTGATTAAAAGGAATAACAGTATCCTTTAATCCACCAGTTTCTCTTACAAGAGGAAGTGTACCATATCTCATTGCAATAATTTGTCCTAAACCACATGGTTCAAATTTAGATGGCATTAAGAAAATATCAGAACCAGCATAAATTTTTTGAGCAACTGCATCTGAATATCCAATATAGCATTTAAATCTATCAGGATATTTATTTTGTAAGCTTCTAAAGAAGTCTTCATATATTTTATCTCCTGAGCCCATAAAAACAAATTTAGCATTTGAATAAGTTATTACATCCTCAATTGTTGGAATTAATAAATCTAATCCTTTTTGTTCTACAAGTCTAGATACTAATCCAAATACTGGAACATCTATTGCTTCCATACCAAATTCTTTTAAAAGAGCTTCTTTATTAGCTTTTTTACCAGATTTAATAGTTCTTATATTATAATTTTTATATATTGCTTTATCTGTTTGTGGATTATATTTATCTATGTCAATACCATTTATTATTCCATAAAAATCAAAATATCTAAGTCCTAAGATGTTATTTAATTTATAACCATAATAATCAGTTAATACTTCATTTTTATATGTTGGTGAAACAGTATTTATTACATTTGATTCCATAATAGCTGTTTTCATAAAATTAATGCATCCTTCAAATTCTATTGAGCTTGAATAAGGCATAAATAATATATTTTTCATTTCCATTGGGAAAATTCCTTGATATTGGATATTATGAATACTAAATACAGTTTTAATCTTATTAAATTCTTGATAAGCATAATAATTAGCTTTTAAAATATAAGGTATTAAACCAGTTTGCCAATCGTTTAAATGTATAATATCTGGAAAGAATTGTATTACTTTAATTGCTTCTAATATAGCAAAATCAAAGAATGCAAATCTTTCTCCATCATCACCATATCCATAAAAGCCATCTCGATAAAAATATCTATCATTATCAATAAAATAAAAATCAATTCCTTCAAATTCTTGATGAAATAAACCTACATATTCTGTTGATTGACCTATTCTAACATAAGCATAGCCAATATAAGAAGCAGTATTTTTATCTTTTATCTTTTTATAATATGGAAGAATTACTCTAGCATCAATTCCATTTGCTTTTAAGGCTTTAGGTAGAGCACCTGCAACATCAGCAAGTCCACCAGTTTTAGCAAAAGGAGCAGCTTCACTCGTACATAGTAAAACTTTCATTTTTTCACCTGATTTCTTTATTTATTTTTAAATAAGAATTAATACTTCTTTAATAAAATTATATAAAAGTAATAATAAAATATCAAGTTTTTAACTAACTTTTTATTAAAATTTAAATATATAATTTCATATTTTATCTTATATAGTTAAATTCTAAAAAAACCTAATAAATTGTTGTAAATCAAAGTTGTTTTTGTTATAATTAAAAAGCGAATGTTTTTATAAAACAATAATTAATAATTCTTTAAAAGGAAGGATTTATATATATGGCATCAAAAAATAGAAGAAATAAAGTAAAATTTAAATTACAACCTGAATTAATAATTTTAATTGTGTGCTTAATATTGATGATTACTGCAACAATTATAATGGCTATTCCAACTAAAGCCGAAAAAACAACAACTAATTTAAATAATGCTATTTATACATATAATCAGGAAAATTCAAGTAATACTATATCTTATTTACCAACAAAAAATGTATATGAAGAAACATCTCATTCATCTTTAATTAAGAAAATAAAAAATGAAGAATATGTTTATGTTATATATGGTCAATATGCATCTAATTCAAATATTGTAAGTAATTTATATTTAATGCAAACAATTTGTGAAGATGAAGAAATCAAAAAAATATATTTATATGATTCAACTTGGATTGATGAATACGATGATACAGATAGTGAATCATTTAATATTGTAGCTAACGCTTTAGAAAAGGATTTTAATGAAGGTAAATCAGCTGATGTAGATGATTTTGATTTATTAGAATCACCTGCCTTATTAGTTTTTTATAATGGATCAATGATTTTCAATTCTCAATCTTATGATTATGATAACTGGTCTATGTACATTCAAAAAGCATTTTATTTGTCTAAGGTTAATAACTAATTTATTGAGGCTGAGATTCTTATCTCAGCTTTTGTAAATATATAGGAGGGTTTTTAAAATGATTAATCAAATTAAATCATTAATAAAAAATAATTTAGAAAAATATTATAAAGAAAAATATAATGTTGAAATAACTATTGTTGTTGAAGAACCTAAAAATAGTAATATGGGAGATATTTCTATTCCTATGTTTAGCGTTGTAAAAACATTAAAAAAGCCAATGCCTTCTATTATTGAAGAAGCAAAAGAAGTTATTTTAGGATTTGATTTACCTATTTTAGAAATTAATCCTATAAATGCTTTTATAAATATTTTTGTTGATAAATCTAAATTAGCATATCAAATCATTAAAAATGTTATAAATGAAGAACAAAATTATGGTAATTCAGATATTGGTAAGGGTAAGAATGTAACATTAGATTATTCATCTCCTAATATTGCTAAAAGTTTTTCTATTGGTCATTTACGTTCTACAATGATTGGAAATTCTTTAAAATTAATTTTGAAAAAATGTGGTTATAACACATATTCAATTAATTATTTAGGTGATTGGGGAACACAATTTGGAAAGATGATTGTAGCATATAAAAAATGGGGGAATTATGATGAAATCATGAAAGATCCTATTAATAATTTAACCGCTTTATATGTTAAATTTAATGAAGAAGCTTTAAATGATCCTACTTTAGATGATGAAGCAAGAGAAGCATTTAGACAAATGGAATTAAAAAATCAAGAATATTTAGATTTGTGGAAGTGGATTAGAGATGAATCACTAAAAGAATCAAAACAAATATATGATTTATTAGAAATTGATTTTGATTCATATAACGGAGAAGCATTTTATAACGATAAAATGGATGAAGTTATAAATGAATTAGAACAAAAAGGATTATTAAAAGAAGATGATGGAGCTAAAATTGTTGATTTAGGTGATGATATGCCACCAGCATTAATTAAAAGAAGTGATGGCGGATCATTATATATTACGAGAGATTTAGCTGCTGTTTTTTATAGAAAAAAAGAATATAAATTTGATAAAATTTTATATGTTGTTGGAAATGAGCAAAAGCTTCATTTTGAACAATTAAAAAGACTTATAACTAAAATGGGATATGATTTTGCTGATGAAGTAAATCATGTTAATTTTGGCCTATATTTAACAAATGGTAAAAAAGCATCAACAAGAAAAGGAAATGTTACTAAGCTTATTGATGTTTTAAATACAGCAATTAAATTAGCATATGATCAAATTGATGCTAAAAATCCTGATTTAGAAAACAAAGAAGAAATTGCAAAATACGTTGGTATAGCTGCAATAGTATTTGGAGATTTAAAAAATTATAGAGGACTAGATGTCGAATTTAATTTAGAGCAATCAGTTAAATTTGAAGGTCAAACTGGTCCATATTTACAATATACATCTGTTAGAATTGCATCTATTTTAAAGGATAAAACATTTGATATATCTAATTGTGATACATCATTATTTGAAAAACCACATTATTTTGAGCTTGTTAAAGAAGTAGCCGCTTTTAAAACAACAATAGAACGTGCATCTATTGAATTAGCTCCTTCTGTAATTTGTAAATATTTATTAAATTTAGCTCAAAGCTTTAATAAATTTTATTCAATTGAAAAAATAAATGTTGAGGATGAAAAGATTAGAAATACCAATTTTGCTTTAGCAAAATCAGTTAGAATAGTTTTAAATGAAGGATTAAGATTATTAGGTATTCATTATCTTGATGAGATGTAATGAGCAAAAAAACAGTAATTAGAAATCTTATTTTCTTAGCTGCCTTACTTATTATTGTTTTAATTGTAATTTTACAATTAAACGATTTAGAAAGCATATGGTATACAATTAAGCAATGTAATTATTCATATATTTTATTAGGTGTGGTTTTTCTATTATGCTATTGTTTATTGTTTGGCTTTTCAATGACATTGCTTGTAAAAAGAAAATATAAATGGATGAATTTTACAGATTCAATGCTTATTTCAAACTCAGAATTTTTCTTTAATGGAATTACACCTTTTTCAACAGGTGGACAACCATTTCAGGTTTATTCTTTTAAAAGAAAAGGAATAAGAGTATCAGAATCAACATCAATATTGCTTTATAATTTCTTATGCTATCAAATATCTTTGAATTTGATTTTAATATTATCTATATCAATTTATTTTAGACAATTATTAGATGAGATTCCTAATTTGTTATGGTTGATTGTATTAGGATTTTTAATTAATTTTTTAACAATGCTTATTATCTTTATTTTAGGAAGAAGCAAAAAAGCTGCTAAAATAATGATGAATTTTTTAAAATTTTTGTGCAAATTTAGATTATTTAAAAAAATATTAGGTAAAAAAATAAAAAAAATTGGTAAATCAATTGAAAATATGCAAAATGTTTTTAAAGAAGCATCAAAGCATAGAAAAACTACAATTTGTGTTATCTTTTTAAAAGTAATAGCATTTTGTTTTTATTATTCAATTCCATTTATAATATATAAATCATTAGGAGTTGCATTAGGTGCAAAAGATTTCTTTTTTATGTTAGCTATGAGTGCTTTTGCTTGTGCAATTGCTGTGTGGGTTCCAACACCAGGTGCTGTTGGTGGAATAGAAATTGCTTTTAATGTTTTATTTAGTCAAATTAATGTTATTAAGGCATCAGGGAATGCTGAGGTTTATGCAGCATCTGCCATGATTTTATGGAGATTTATTACATATTATTTGATTATGCTAGTTGGTTTTATTTCATATTACTTATTTGAAAGTAGGCTAAAAAATTATGAGAGTAGGTATCTTTACTGATCAATATTATCCATTAATTAGTGGAGTTGTTACATCAATTAAAATGCTTAAAGAAGGCCTTGAAAGCCTTGGTAATCAGGTATTTATATTTACAAGCTTTGATGATAAAAATATAAAAGATGTTCCAAATGATGTTATAAATATTCCAGGAAGAAGTTATCCTTTTAAAAATTTAAAGGATTATAGATATACATTTACACATAAAAAATTTGTAAAAATTATAAAAAAATATAATTTAGATATTATACATCTTCAAACAGAATTTAATATTGCAAAAATTGCTAAATTAGCTCATAAAAAATTAAATATACCAGTTGTTCATACACTACATACTTTGTGGAGCGATTATTTTAAATATGTATCTCCATTTTTAGATAAGCATTTTCATAAAAGTATGGAAAGATGGTTAAGAATTCTTTTTATGAAATCATGTGCGAAGATGAGTGAAATTCAAATTGTTCCAACAAAAAAAGTATATGATCAAAAAGAAAAATATGCTTTAGGAAATGAAATAAGAATTATTCCAACTGGAATTGAATTAAATAGATTTTATTTAAAAAATTTAGATAAAGAAAAAATAAATAAATTAAAAAATGAATTAAATATTTTTGATAAATTTACATTTTTATATATTGGTAGAACATCTGAGGAAAAAAATATTCCTATTTTATTAAATGCATATGCAAAAGCGAATATAAAAAATAGTGTTTTTTTAATTGTTGGTGGTGGACCTGAATTAGAAGAATTAAAAAAATTATCAATAGAATTAAAAATTGATAAAAAAGTAATATTTACAGATTTAATTGCTTGGGATGATATTCCTTATTATTATCAATTAGGTGATGTATTTATAAATGCAAGTCAATCTGAAACACAAGGATTAACATATGTTGAAGCTTTAGCATCTGGCATTCCCCTTTTAGTTCAAAAAGATGAATGCATAGAAGATTTAGTTGTTGATTATTATAATGGAATTTATTTTGATGGTGAAGATGAGCTTGTTAAAAAAATGAAAGAAATCGTAAAGGCATCAGATACATTAAAAACTATTAAATCAAACACATTAAAATCTGTTGAAAATTATTCTAAAGAACAATTTGCTAAAAATATTTTATCGATTTATAATGAAGCAATAGAAATGTATAATAATAAATAAATATAGATAAAATTATATTTTATATTAATAAAAATATAAGAATAGAGGATATGAATGGATTATTATAATAATTTTTATAAAAAAAATAAATTATATATATTTTTCTCTTTTTCAATAACAATAATATTTTTTTCATATTATTTAATGTTTTACATAAAAAACAATGTTGAATTGCCATATTTATCATGGATTGATCAATTTAAAGCAATTGGTTATAAAATGTTTGATTCTAATCTTAAATTTAAGGATTTTTTTACACATTATGGTGAACATGGTTTGCTTGGCAATAATATTTTATTTTATTTCAATATAAAATGGTTTGGTATGACAACTTTATACGATACCTTTATTAATGCATTTTTTATTTTAGTTGTTGCTATAATAATTGATATTTTTATTGTAAATAAAATGAATGATAATATATTTAAATTTATTTTGACTATATTATTAATTAATTTTATTTTATTTGAGAGGCTTCAATTGTCTTCTGGCGCTATGGAAACGCAAGTTAGAATAGGATTAAATTTAGGTATTTTTTATTTATTTTATATTGACCATTTTATTAAAAAAGATGTTTTAAATAAAAAAGATTATATAGTTTTAATTTTATTAGGATTTTTAACAATTAATGTATTTGGTACTATGTATTCTTTTGCCATTGTTCCAGTAATAATTTGTTTTTTCTTATATGATTTAATTATTAATAAAAAGCTTAATAAAAAAATATTATTAATTATAGGATTATTATTTATTTTTTCAATTTTTTATTTTTTAGAATATGATTTAATTTCATTTATGAAAAATTCTCACTCTTCAGATGCTGCTAGTAGTGGAATAATAGGGAATGCATTTTATTTATTAAAAAATTTTGGTAATACTTTTAAAGGATATTTAGCTTATTCTGGAATTCCATTAGTTGGATATTCTGCAATATCAGATAATAAAATAAGTGATACTACCTTACTTATGGTAGGGGCGATTGTATTTATTTTAATGGTTTTTTCAATTTTTGTTTTTTTCTTTAAGAAAAATTATATTATTTCTAATTTTCCAATTTTTATAATTTTATATTCAATTTTCACTATATTCATTGTAATGATTGGTAGACCTTTTGATTGGCCTTGGTATTATTCTGAATGGTATATTGTTCATTCAAGGTTTCAGCTAATAGGAATTTTTTTAATAATTTCTATGAACTCATCTATAAAACAATTATTTTCAAAAATTACATTTATTATTTTTGGAATAAGTAATATTTCAATTATTATATTTTTAATTTTTACAGAAAATATGTATGTTGATAGATATTATTATGTTGTTCAATATTATAAGGAAAAACAAGAATATTTATTAATATCTAATACTGATTATATTCCTTTAAATGATGAAGGCAATACACCTATTCTTACTGATTTAGATACAACAATTGAATATGTTGATTATTTAAAAAAATATAATCTTTCTATATATAGATATTCTAATATTACAAATAATTATTATGATACTAGCTTAAAAGCTGGATATTATGAAAAAGAAGAACAAACTGATTTATCTTTTTGGTTAAAAAAATATTCTATTTCATATTTTAATTCTAATGATGAATCAATTAGTTTTGGCTTATATACGCCAAAAGTATATGAAAATAATTATGTTACAATAAAAATAAATAATGAAATTGTTTATCATGAATATTTAATTGAATACCAACATTTAACTTTCAATTTAAAAGCTAATGAATTAAATTGTATTGAAATAGCAGTTGATAAAATTATTGATTCAGGCCTTGATACAAGAGAATTAGGCGTAATGATTATTCCTGATAAAAAATAAAAAAATATATAAAATAAAAAGGCTTTAAACCTAGGATTTAAATTAATTTTAAAAGCTTAGGTTTAAAGTCTTTTTTTAAAAACTGGTGCCCGATGTCGGAGTCGAACCGACATGAATTTCTTCGTAGCATTTTGAGTGCTATGCGTATACCAATTTCGCCAATCGGGCAAGCAATATTATTATATCAAAAAAGTATTTTTTTTCAACTCTATTTAATTATTTATTTATATGTTGAATCTAATTTAAATCCTTTAAATATTAATAAAAGAAATTAATATGAATATATAAAATTTTAATTTTTTTTAAAAATATTATATAATAAAAAAAACGATTAAAGGAGAATATTATGTATAAAAAAGATAAATATGGTATTAAAAAAAGTCATGCGATTTTATTATTTATTCAAATGATATTTTTTATTATTGGTTTTTTAGCACAAATTGGAATATTAATTTTTGTGATTAAAAATAATTTAGAGCCAATAATGATAATAAGCTCTATATCAATTATATTATCATTTATTGCAATATTTATATATGCAATATATGGCTTTAATAAAAAAGATATATATTATATAATTGCTATTGCATTTTTTTTATTAGCGATTTTAATTAATAATATATTACCTTTTAGAGATATTTTCCAAAAAATAACTTTAACATTATTATTTGGAATTTATTCGTCATATATTTTTGCATTAAAAAATTATAAATTATCTAATTATATAATTTTATTTGCAACAATAATATCATTAACATTTTCAATATATTCATCAATCACATCTAATATTAATAGCTTAGGGACTGTTGAAAATGGCTTTTTAACATTTTTAATGATGCATATATCAATTTTTACTCCTGTTATTATAACTATTTTATTTGGGGCAACTTGCTTAGTTAGAAATGAAAAAAGAAAAAATATAGAATAAAAAAAGGTTTTTATGAGATATTTAAATTATGCTTTAAGTAATAATAACGTTACTTATTTAGAAGAAGAAAATAAAAAATTAAGCTTAGAATGCGCAAAAGAATCAATTATATTATTAAGAAATGAAAATAATATTTTACCATTAAAAGAAAAAGAAATAGATCTATTTGGAAATGGTGCTAATCATACCATAAAAGGTGGTTTAGGCTCTGGTGAGGTAAATGAATATGATGTTAATTCTATTTATGATTCACTTATAGAAAATGGATATATTATTAAAAGTGAAAATTGGTTAAATAAATATGAAATTTTATATCAAAAAGAAATAAAAAAATATAAAAAAAGTATTCAAAAATCTATATATCATTTAGATTTTATTAATTTTATGGGACAAAGATTAGATTTTATTCCAGGAGATTTATTAACTGATTCTGATATAAATTCTAAAACTTGTATATATGTTATATCTAGATTTTCAGGTGAAGGAAAAGATTTAACTAAAAATGAATACATGATTTCTGATATTGAATATAATAATTTATTATTTTGTTCAAAAAAATATAAAAATATTATTTTAATATTAAATATAGGTGGCTTTTTTGATTTAAGCTTTACAGATGAAATAGAAAATATAAATGGTATTATTTATATGGGAAATTTAGGAAAAATGGGTGCTCAAGCATTAGTTAGTATTTTAAAGGATACATCCCCTTCTGGAAGATTACCTATAACATCTCCTAATAAATATGATGATATTCCTTTTTCAAATGAATTTAGTTATAATTCTAATTCACTTGATTCAAATTATAATGAAGGAATATATGTTGGATATAGATATTATGATACATTTAAAAAAGATATTAGATATCCTTTTGGTTATGGATTATCTTATTCTAAATTTGAAATTAATAATTTTAAATATGAAAATACAAATTCAATTATAAAAATTTATTTTGATATAAAAAATATAGGAAATTATAAAGCTAAAGAAACTATTTTGTTTTTCTTAGAAGCTCCTAAAAAAATAGGAGAAGAAAAAAGCTTAATAGCTTATTATAAAACTTTAGAATTAAATATAAATGAAATTGAAAAATGTTATATTGAATTTGATATATTTGATTTTTCATATACATTAGATGATAAAAGATTATTAAATGAAGGAATTTATATAATAAGATATGGTGAAAATGTATCAAATACAATTCCTATTTATAAATTTAAGATAGAAGAAGATTTTATTTTATATAAAATCGATAAAATATCTTCATTTGAATCAAAAATAAAAAAAGAAATAAAACCAGCTGATTTAAATATAGAAGAAATTAAGCTTAATCTTTTTTATAAAAAGAAAAATTATTCATTAAATAATAATTTTGACAATATTAAAAATTTAACTTTAAAAGAAAAAATTAATTTATGTGTTGGATCAGGATTATTACCTAAACCAAATTATATATCTGTTGCTGGAATAGCTGGATATACAACAAATAAAATAGAAAATATTCCAGCTTTAGCAATGGCTGATGGTCCAGCAGGAATTAGATTATCAACAAAAGTTAAAATCAAAAATAATGGTAAATTAAAACAAATAACTCCTTCAATGGATATATATAATTACCTACCAAGCATTTTTAAGTTTTTTAAATATTCAAAAAATAAAAAAAATGTTGGATATTTAAAAACTACATCATTTCCAACAGGAATATCTTTAGCAGCAACTTTCAATAAGGATTTAATAAAAAAAGTAGGAATAGGTATATCAAAAGAATTATCTAGCATTGGAATTAGTTATTATTTAGCTCCTGCAGCAAATATAATTAAAAATCCAATAGGTGGAAGAAGCTTTGAATATTTTTCTGAAGATCCTTTTCTATCTGGAATGACTTCTGCATCATTTATTAATGGAATAGAACAAAAAGAAGGCCAATATGCTGTTATGAAGCATTTTGCATGTAATAATTTAGAATTTATGAGAAATAATATATCTGCAAATGTTTCAAATGAAGCTTTAAAAGATATTTATTTAAAGTCTTTTGAAATTGCGATAAAATATTCAAGTTTATCCCATATTATGTCTAGTTATAATAAAATAAATCAAAAATATGTAGCAAATGATTCATACCTATTAAATGATATTTTAAGAAAAGAATATGGATTTAATGGTGTAGTTATGACTGATTGGCTTTCAACAGGGAAAAAATATGCTAGTAATTATTTAGCTATTAAATCAGGAAATGATTTAATAATGCCAGGTTCTAAAAAAGCATATAATGATATTTATAAAGCATATAAGAAGAAATTAATAACAATAGAAGAATTAAATAGAGCATCATCTAATATATTAAAATCAATTTGTAAAACTTCAATTTTTAAAAAATATAAAATAAAAAAATAAACCAAATTTCGAAATTTGGTTTATTTTTTTTATTAATTTCCTACATTGATAACATAATCAGCTTCTAGTTTATCTTTTCCAAAGCCTGAATCAATACCAACAGTTACAAATCCACGCTTTTTACCTTCTTGTAAATATTTATTTACATCTTCAAATAAAACTACTTCATTTGGCTCTGCATTTTTAATTAATTTTTCAAAAATATAATCATAATAATATTGTTTTGTTTTAGTTTCATCACAAATACATGTATTTTGATCATTAAAGAATCTTAACATATCCCATTCTTTTAACATTTTATGAATCATATTTTTATTTTGTGCAGAAACTAAAAATATTCTTATTCCTAAAATACCACTTCTTAAAACCTCTTGAATAAATGGGAAAGGTTTTGCCTTCTTTAAAATTAGCTTTTCAGCAACTTTAACTCTTTCTTTTGAATATTTTTCATATCCTTTTCCCTTTTCACCAGCAATATTAATATTATAATCTTTTTCAATTTGTTTTAAGAAAATCTCTTCAGGTGTACCTAAGTATGAATAGATGTGTTCTAAATCAACTTCGATTCCAAAATTTTTCTTTAAAACAATATTATGAGCCTCCCAATGAATTCTTTCTGTATCAGCAATTGTACCATCTAAATCAAAAATTAAAGCTCTACGATCGTTAAGTAATTTTTCTAAGCCCTTATCCATAAAAAAATCCTCCCTTTTATTTAATTTTTTTATCAATGTTATTTGTATATTTATTATATGATATACACAAAAAAAAATCAACATTGAAAATTTTTTGAAAAAAATTATTCTAATTTATTATTAAAAATTTAAAAATTTATAAAAATATAATTAAAATTTATAAAAAAAGTGTTTACAATTATATCAAAATATTGTTATAATAATTACAAAGATTTTAAATTAAAAATTTCATAGAAATTTTTAAAAATTTTTTAAAAAAGTCTTCGCATTTTAAAATTGGGAGAAAAGGAGGATGCTTAAAAATGGTCAATTTATATGACTGTGTTAAAATTACTGAGCCTGTTGATGGATTTCCAAAAGGCACATATGGAGTTGTACTTTATTGTTATCCAGAAAATGATGACTGCGATGTTAGCTTAGTAGATGAAGAACAAAGAACCTTAGGAGTTATAACTTGCCAAAGATCTATGTTATCAAGCGTTGAGCCTTTTTAATCGAAGATTTGGATATCATTTGATATCCTTTTTCTTTTTTATTTCAATTTTTAAATTTAAATATGTTATAATTAAAAAGGGTGAGTTTGAATGAAGTTTGATGAATTATTTGATAATTATCCAATTCCGTTTTTTGTTATTGAGCCTATTTATAATGAAAAGGAAGAAATGATTAATTTTAAATATAGGTATTTAAATGAATCATTTGCTAGATTTTTAGGAAAATCTAAAAATGAAATTTATTTAAATGATTTTATATCTATGTATGGTGAAAATTATGAAAAGGATTGGATGAATTTTTTTAATAAAATTATTGAGACAAAGGGTTTTATTTCAGAAACAAGATTTACATCAATTATTAAAAGAACAATAGTAATTGAATCATTTTATATAAAACCAAATTTAATTGCTAATTTTATAAAAGATTTTTATTCTCCTAAAAATGAATTAGATGAAAAAAATAAGCCTAATATTGATATATTAAGAAAAGCAAATTATGATTACATGACTAATTTTTATAATGAAAATTATTTAAAAGAAAATTTAAAATTAATTGAACAAAGTCAAAAAATAGGATTTGTTTTTTTAGATATTAATAATTTAACAAAAATTAATAATGAAAAAGGACATAAAGCAGGAGATGAATTAATTCTAGATTTTGTTAATGAAGTAAGATCTAATTTTGTTGGTAATGATTATTTTCGTTTAGGTGGAGATGAATTTTTAGTTATTGTTATTGGATTAACTGAAAATAAATTTAATGAATTATGCTTAAATGTTCAAAAAAAGTTTGATGAAATGGATTTAGCATCACTTGGATTTAAATTCTATGAATCAATTGTTGATTTATATGAATGTATAAAAGAAGCAGAACAAGATATGCTATCTCATAGGAAGCAGGTAAGAAGATTAAATGTTAAAAAGTAGTTACACATTAATAAGTGGAGCAACATCTGGAATTGGTTTTGAGCTTGCAAAAAATTTTGCTAAAGATGGGTATAATTTAATTTTAGTTTCAAGAAGCTTATCTTCTTTAGAAGAAAAAAAATTAGAATTAAAAGAATTAAATAATAATATTGATATAAAAATATTTGCATATGATTTAAGCGTTATTGAAAATACATATTCTCTTTATGAACAAATAAAAGAAAATAATTTAGAAGTAAATTTTTTAGTTAATAATGCAGGATTTGGTGATTCAGGTGAATTTTTAAATGCGAATATAAATAAATTAAATCAAATGGTTGATTTAAATATGAAATCATTAATGAATATGTGTTATTTATTTGGTAATGATATGAAAGAAAGAAAAAGTGGTAAAATATTAAATGTTGCATCTGTTGCTGCATATTTAGCTGGGCCTTATATGTCATGTTATTATGCAACAAAATCATTTGTACTTAATTTTTCTATAGGTCTTTACCATGAATTAAAAAAATATGGAATAAAAATCCATATTTTATGTCCTGGACCTACAAAGACAAAATTTATTGATGTATGTGAATCAAAAAATAAAAAAGCCTTTGATAATTTATCAATGGATCCTAAAAAAGTTGCTAAAAAATGTTATAAAAAAATGAAAAAGAATAAATTAATAATAAATACAGGATTTATATCTAAATTTAGTTCTTTTTCAACAAGATTTTTATCAAGAAAATTTGCATCTAAATTAACTGAAAAAGTTAATGGCAAATAAAATTGACACAATTTTATAAAATAGTATAATAAAAATAGAGTTTTAGGAGGATTATATGGTTAAAGAGCATAAAAGTTTAGTTGAATATAAATTTGATACACAATTATTAATTGATATTGCTGATATGGATGTTGATGATGCAGAAGATAAATTAAGAGATTATGTATTAAATGAATTAAAAGGTGATTCATTGGTTGTAGCAGGATTTGAAGATGAAGATGAAGATGGTAATCCAGCTAATTTTTTAAAGGTTCATTTTCACACTAATGAACCATGGCTAGTTTTATCATACGGACAATCAATTGGTGATATTTATGATGTTGTTGTTGAAAATATGCAACGTCAAGCTGATGGCTTAAAAGGATAACTTTTAAGCTTTTTGCTTTTTTAGTATATCGGTATTACTCAGAATTTATCGTAAGAAATTAAAAAGTTGAAAAGGGGTTATTAACATGAAAATTGTTGCACAAATGAAATTAAAAGATAGTATGTGTGTGGTTGTCAAAGATGATATACCTATTGGAAATGAAAATTATGATAAGAGAATAAAAGGTGATTGGAATGGCTAGTGAAAAAAAGATTGATGAGTTAAGTAAAATGATTTGCAAAAGATTAAAAGGTGATGGCTTATCAATTGAAGAAGCACAACCATATTACATTGGTATTATGAATTTACTTGATGAACTAGATGATTCAGTTGTTGACAAGTATTTAAAAGACATAGCTGAGTGTCCAAAAGCTAAACATGATGTCCTTTTAGAAATAGCCGTTTATTACCATAAAGGATTATTTTAGGATGTTTTCTCAAATAACCTTAAAACGCACAAAATTATCAAATAAAACATATATTTTATTATTTATTAGAAAACATTAATATATAAAAAAAGATAATCAGCTAAATCATGATTATCCTTTTTTTATGAGAAAATATTTTTAATTATTATTTTCTATTGATATTATTTTATAATCAACATATACCCAGAAATTCTTATTATCAAAGTCTGTTATTTCATTACCATTTATAATAACTTTAAGATCATCTGCAAATTGGTATTGTTGATTATAAGTTGTAAAAACTATTATTGCATTATATGTAGTATCTTTTTCTATTTTACCTGCAAATACATCATATTCACCACTATACCAATAAGATTCATTATCACTGACATAATAATCTAAATTATCATTAACTTTTGTGATAGGCTTATTAGTTTGTTTTCTATAATCATTATTTGTATCATCAATAGTAGTACCTACAATAGGAGCTTCAATTGTTGCTTCAATTTGATGAATATAAATAACATCTTTCCATAAATATTTAATAACTGTATCTTTGTTAATTTCTATTTCATCATTAGGATTTTTTCTTACTCCATCAATCTCATAAGCATCAAATATTTTTCCTACAGGATTAATTATAGTTCTTTTATGTCCATCTTCAATTAAATTAATTTCTGGAAGTTCTGGAATTTCAGGAAGTGAAAAAGTTGAGCCGGCTTCAAATTCTAAAGGTAAGATTGGATAGTTAATATCTTCAGTTCCGCCATTTAAATCAAAAGTTATAGCTATAGTTTTTGCTTGATTATCACAAGCAGCAAAAGAAAATAAACTAATAAACATAAATAATACTCCTAATATAGTCTTAATAAAAGACTTTTTATTTTTTAATTCTATATTATTTCTCCTTTTATATATCGATAATATTTCCTTACAATAAAATTTTAAAATGAAAATACTAATAAGTCAAATTTATTTAAACAAATATGCATAAAACTATCTTATTATATTACCAATATATATGATACTGATGGTGTTACTATAATTGAAAAAGTAATATCTTAAAAATTAACCTTTTCAATAAATAAAAAATAAGTTTTGATAAAAATATCAAAACTTATTTTTAGTTAAAACCATTTCTTTAAATTCTTGCATTTCATCAAAAGATTCAAATTTTGCTATAAAAAATTCGTTTCCCATTGCTGATGCTAAAGCATCGCTCATTCTTTTATGCATTGTTATTTTATCTTTATATTTATTTAATATTTCATCTGATTTATATAAATAATTATATTGATCTCGCCTTGATGCATACATACAATAATATTTTGGATAATCTAATTTAACATTTCTTATTTCATTATAAGAAATAATATCAGCATATATTTGATATGTATTTACTGATTGAGCAAAATTAATCATATCAGGTGTATATCCTCCAGGTGGACGCATATTAACTTCTAATGCTACAATATCTCCAATTTTTCCTAATCCTTTTTTTTCTTTTGTTAATTTAAAAAATTCTAAATGGAAATATCTTGATTTTATTTTAAATGCTTTTAAAACCTTTTGTCCTATATTATAGATATTTTTTGGGACTTCTTTATTAACATAATATGCAAGCTCTAAATTTTCATTTACTATATCCATAATAGAAGGAGGGAAAACCTCATTATCTGAAAAAACAACATTTGAATTTTCATCTACAATACCATCAAAAGAAGTAATATCTCCTTCAATATATTCTTCCATAATATATGGAACATTAAATCCTCTTTTATAAAAATTTTCTAAATCTTTTCTAGATGTAATTTTATATGTTGCAGAAGCTCCTACTCCAACATCGGGTTTAACAACAACAGGATATTCTAAAACATCTTCAATGTATTTAATATCATCTTCTAAATTTGTTAAAAATTTATATCTTGCAACTGGAACTTTTGCCTTAATATAAAAATCTTTCATATGGCTTTTTGATGTGAATGCTTCAACATCAGATATTTTAGCACCATCAATATTAAAATCTGTTCTTAATTTTGCATCTTGTCTTAGCCAATATTCATTATTAGATTCTAATCTATCAATCTTTCCATATTTAAAGCTAAAAAAAGCAACTGCTCTATAAACCTCATCATAGCTTTCAAGTGAATTTACTTTATAATATTCTGTTAATGAATTTTTTACTTCATCTTTTAATTCATTGTATGGTGTATCACCTATACCTAAAACATTTTCTCCATTTTTAAGTAATGCTTCACAAAAATGGTAATAATTTTCTGGAAATGCTGGTGAAATAAAAATAAAATTCATAAAATATCACTCCCTTTTTTTAATTATATCATAATAAGTTTTAAATTGTGATTGAAAGTGTTTTTTTAGTGTTGTTGAAATTATATTATTTTTAATGTATAATTTAGTCAAATATAAATAAGAGGATTAGTTATGAAAAAGAAGAAAGAAAAATTAATTAAAGAAGAAGATTTTGATATAAAATCTCCTGAAGAAAAAGAAAAGGAAAAAGAAGAAAAAAAAGAAGCAAAAAAAGAAAAATCACCTGTAAAAGTATATTCAACATATAAATTTATTTTTTTCATATTTGCTTTTGCAATTTTAGTTACTTTTGGAATAATGATTTTAATATTCCAAGATAATGCTACTGGTGCAATTTATATGGCAACTGCTTTAGTTGCAGGTTTTGCTGCTATTATAAGGTTGGTTCCATTACTTAAAACAACAAGGTCTAAAAGAGCTAAGCTTGTAAGCTTAATTGAAATTATTTTTCATTTAGTTGTTTCTGTTTATTTAGTTGTTGCAGCATTAGTTTTATGGGGAGAAGTAAATTCTGATGATTTTACAACTGGAAACTATAATTGGTTTAATAATTTTAATTTTGATGCATATAAATATATTTTGATTTCACTTCTTGCAACAAGATCTTTAGTTTATTATTATGTAACAATTGATTGTGGCGAAGGTACTGATAAAACTAAATTTGTATTCCACACAATTATAAATATTGCTGCAATTGTTTTAGCTGCTATTCCTTTTGATTCTAAGCAAGTTCCTTTAGTTTTAGCAATAATTGCATTCATATCTGCTTTAGTTATTGGTGGAGAAGCAGGAGGAGGATATTATAGATATAGAAAATCTATTGCTAAGCCTAAAAAGGATAAAAAGGCAAAAAATGCTGAAATAGAAGCTCCAGCAAAAGATGATAATAAAGAAATTTCAGATGTTGACCCTAATATAATTCCAGTTAATGATGATGCTCCATCAGATTCAGCTGTTATGTAAATTTAAAAGCCATTTTTGGCTTTTTAATTTTTATATTGTTGCTTTTAAGAATCATTTTGTGTTAAACTATAAATAGAAATAAACGATACATTTGAAAGGAAGTAAATATTATGAAAACTAAAGTTTATTTGAACAACGAGACAAAAGAGATAGTGCTTGCTCTTAATGGCACTAAATCATTAGGTGATGGATTTAAAGAATTAATTGCGAATACTACTGATGGTGCAAGAGAAAAGCATGTGCCTAATGTAGAAATTAATGGAAATGTAATTAATATAAAAGTAGGTTCAGCAAGACATCCAATGCTAGATGAGCATTATATTCAATTTATTTTGTTAGAAACAACTTCAATGAGTATGATTAAATATTTAAAGCCTAATGATGAACCAGAGGCAACATTTATTTTAAATGAAAAAGAAAAACCAATTGCAGTATATGAATATTGTAATCTTCATGGTTTATGGAAATATGAAATTTAAAAATTAATTTATAAATTAAATATGTAAAATTCGTAAGGTTATTTTTTAATAATTTTACGAATTTTTTATATAATTAAGATTTAATTTTCTTTACAATTAAATTGATTATGGTATAATAAAACTTGTCATTTTGTAAAAAAAGGAATTAAGAGATTATTATTTTTTTAGGAGGAGCAGATTATTCCTTTAAAATCTCTAATCTGCAATTTAAAATAATGGTTACAGAAAAGTTAGAACATAGTAGAATTAAAGCAATATTTGATGTTACAGCTTTAGAATTTGAAAAAGCATTAGATAAATCTTTTGAAATAAATAATGCTAAAGTTACAATTCAAGGATTTAGAAAAGGTAAAGCACCAAGAGCTGTTTATGAAAAGCATTATGGAGTAGAATCTTTATATAATGATGCTTTAAATGAAATTTTAGCTCAAAAAGAAAATGAAATTTTAGCTGATGAAAAATTAGTTGAAGAAATTTGTGGTCAATTTATTCCTGATATTGAAGGTAAATTAGAAAGAGGTAAGGATTTTAAAGTATCTATTTCTTTTGATGTATTACCTGAAGTAACTTTACCTCAATATAAAGGTGTAGAAGTTGGTAAAAAGGTTTTAACTGCAACAGATGATGAAGTTGATGCATCAATTAAAGCATTAATTGCAAAAGATATTGTTAAAGAAGCAAAGCCTGAACAAGTCATTGCAAAAGGTGATTTTGCAACATTTGATTTTGTTGGAAAAGTTGATGGAAAAGAATTTGATGGTGGTAAAGCAGATAATTATGAACTTCAAATTGGTTCAGGCCAATTTATTCCAGGATTTGAAGATCAAATGATTGGTATGAAAGCTGAAGAAGTTAAAGATATAAATGTTAAATTCCCAGATAATTATGGCGCTGAAAATTTAGCTGGAAAAGATGCAGTATTTACAGTTACAGTTCATGAAATTAAGGTTGAAAAATTACCTGAATTAACAGATGAATATGTTAAGGGCTTAAATTTTAAAGATGCAACTAATTTAGATGAATTAAAAGCATTAAAGAAAAAAGAATTAGAAGATGCTAAGGTTGTATCTGAAAAAGATAGACAAACAAATGAAATTGTAAATAAGATTATTGATGGTACTAAAGTTGATATGCCTGCATCACTTCCTGAACAAAGAGCAAATCAATTAAAGTCTCAATTTGAAATGCAAGCTAAACAATATAATATTCCATTTGATACTTATTTAAGTTTAATGAATATTACAAAAGAAGATTTTGAAAATAGAATTAATGAACAAGCAACACGTCAAGCTATTTTTGATTTAGCTGCTGCTGAAATTATTGAAAAAGAAAATTTAGTTGCAACAGATGAACAAGTAAAAGCTAAGGCAGAAGAAATTGCTAAAGCTCAAAATAAAGATGTTGATTCTATTTTAAAGAAACAAAATGATCAATTAATTAATTCAATTACTTATGATAATTTTATGAATTTCTTAGTTGATAATGCCAAAGAAATTTAAAAAAAGTTAAATATGAGGGAATTTCCCTCATATTTTTGTAAAAAAATGTTTTTTTGTGTGAAAAAATAAAATTTTGGCAAACTACTTGCAAAAGTGCCAAAAATATTGTAATATATAATCGCCTTAAGATAATTAGGCAAGAAAGGAAGGATTATTATGGAAGATAATACAAAAATAGTTCTACCTGCAATTGCAGTAAGAGGAGTAATGCCTCTACCTAATAATGAACTTCGTATTGAAGTTGGAAGATTAAATTCAGTTCAGGCTTTAGATTCTGCTGAAAAAATGTATGGTGGTAATATTATTCTTTTGATTCAAAAAGATGCATCTGCTGTAGATGTTAATCCAGAAGATATTGAAGAAATTGCAGTTTTAGCTAAAATATCTTTAAAACTTAAATTACCTAATAATAATTATAAAGTTAAATTTAAAATTACAAATAGAGTTAAAGTTTTAGAATATACATCTGTTGATCCATATTTTGTTGTTAATTATGAAAAATTATTTTCTATATTATCAGGAGATGATGAAGAAGCAGCTTTACTTAAAAATATTGCATCAAACATTTCAAAAGGTGCAATTTCATTGCTAGGTTCTACTGATCAAATATCTAAATTATTACAAACAGGTACAAATGCTGATGTTTTATCAGATGTAATTGCATTTCAATTAAAAACAAATACAAATTTATCTAAATATAGATATTTAGAAGAATTGAATGTAAAAAATCGTCTTGAAATGATTTTAGAAGATATTGAAAGAGAAAAACAAATTGTTGAAATAGAAAATAAAATTAATAAAGATGTTAAAAAATCAATTGATGATTCTCAAAAAGAATATTATCTAAGAGAAAAGATGAAGGCTATCCAAAATGAACTTGGAGATAAAGCTAGAACTGAAGAGGATGTTGAAAAATTAAGAGAAGAAATTGAAAATGCTAAATTGCCTCAAAATGTATATGAAAAGGCAATGAATGAGCTTCAAAAATATGCATCAACTTCATCACAATTACCTGAATCTAATTTAATTAGAACATATCTAGATTGGATAGTTAGCCTACCTTGGTATAAACAAAGTATGGATAATGATGATTTAAAAAATGTTAAAGAAAAATTAGATGCAAATCATTATGGCTTAGATAAAGTTAAGGATAGAATTATAGAATATCTTGCTGTAAAGAAAATGACAGGCAAAAATCCATCAACAATTATATGTTTTGCAGGCCCTCCAGGAGTAGGTAAAACATCTTTAGCAAAATCAATAAGTGAAGCTTTAGGAAGAAAATTTGTTAAACAATCACTTGGTGGTGTTAGAGATGAATCTGAAATTAGAGGTCATAGAAGAACATATATTGGTGCTTTACCAGGAAGAATTTTAAAAGGAATGAAGGATGCTGGAACAGTAAATCCTGTATTCTTACTTGATGAAATTGATAAAATGACTGCTGATTATAGGGGAGATCCTGCGGCAGCAATGTTAGAAGTTTTAGATCCTGAACAAAATAAATATTTTTCTGATAATTATTTAGAAGAACCATATGATTTAAGCCAAGTAATGTTTATTACAACAGCTAATGATTTATCTGGTATACCAGAACCATTAAGAGATCGTATGGAAATCATTGAATTATCAAGCTATACAGAAATTGAAAAATTTAATATTGGCTTTAAGCATTTACTTCCAAGAAATTTAGAAGAGCATGGCTTAAAAGAAAATCAATTATCAATTACAGATGATGCAATGTATGAAATTATTAGGAGCTATACAAGAGAAGCAGGTGTACGTGAATTAAATCGTATGATTGCTACAATTTGTAGAAAAACTGTTACAAAAATTTTAATTGATAAAGAAGAAAAAGTTACAGTAACAACTGATAATTTAACTGATTATTTAGGTAAAATTAGATTTACAAATAATAAGAATAGAGAAAAGAATCAAGTTGGTGTAGTAACAGGGTTAGCATATACAACATTTGGTGGAGATACACTAGATATAGAAGTTACAACATATCCTGGAAAAGGTGGATTAATTTTAACTGGAAAGCTAGGAGATGTTATGAAAGAATCTGCAACAGCTGCATTTTCATTCGTAAAAGCTCATGCTAAAGATTATGGTATTTCAGCTGAGACATTATCTACTAATGATGTACATATCCATGTTCCTGAAGGAGCAGTTCCAAAAGATGGTCCTTCTGCAGGTGTTACTTTAACAACTGCCTTAGTATCAGCTTTATCTGGAAAACCAGTTGATTGTCATATAGGTATGACAGGAGAAATTACTTTAAGAGGCTCTGTTTTACCTATTGGTGGTTTAAGAGAAAAATCAATTGCTGCATCTAGATCTGGATTAAAGAAAATATTTATTCCAGAAGAAAATGAAAGAGATATAGAAGATATTCCTGAAGAAGTAAGAAATGTATTAGAAATTGTCCCAGTAAATCATATATCTCAAATTTTAAATGCTGTTTTTGAATAAAATTATTAAAAGAACGTAGCTTATTTGCTATGTTCTTTTTTTATTAAAATTATAAAATTAGCTTATTGAATAATTGACATATATAAATATAATTTATATAATATTTAAAACAAATAGATTTTATTTATAATGGGAGGCCAAAAATGTTTGATACAAGATTAAAAACTTTTTTAACACTTTTAGAAGAAAAAAGTTATACAAATACGGCTAAAAAATTATATATAACTCAACCTGCTGTTACTCATCATATTAAATCATTAGAATCAGATAATAATATTACACTTTTTAAAAACACAAAAACCTTTGAGTTGACTAAAGCAGGAATTTTGTTAAAAGAATATGCTCAAATTGCAATTCAACATTATAATCAATTTGAAGCAGCACTTTCTAAGCAAGGAAATAGAATTATTGCTAATTTTGCAATGACTCCTATGACTTCCTTTTGTATTAAAGATTTACCTCATTTTAATGAAAATATAAAAAAATCTAAAGTTAGATTGAATCAATTTGAATATAATTATGAAATAATTATGGATAAATTAAGAGAAGGCATTATTGATTTTGCAATAATTGATAATTCTTTTGATTCATCTATATATGATTCTTTTTATTTAACAAAAGCAAATCTATGTGTTGTTGCAAAAACTGATGGACAATATAAAGATATTGATAAAATTTCAAGAGATTTAGCAAATCAAGCAACAATTATATTAGGTAGTGAAGATTCTGGATTATATAGATCTACAATGGAAGCTTTAAGAGATAAAAATTTAAGATTTAAGAATAATATAATTATTTATGGTAATTGTGTTGAAACATTAGTTAATCAAATTTTAAATTATGATGGATTAGGAATCATTTATGAAGAATCAATAAAAAATGAATTACAAAGAGGCATTTTAAAAAAAATAAATTTATTTAATTTTGAAGCATCACAAAATGTATATTTAATTTTTAATAGAACATCTTTTTTAAATAATGAAACTATTGAATTAATTGAAAATATAAGGAGTTCTATTAAATGAATGATTTAGATATATTATATGAAGATAATCATATAATTGTTTGTTATAAGCCAAGAGGAATTTTATCTCAAGCAGATTCATCTTCTAAAATAGATATGCTTAATTTAATAAAAGAATATTTAAAAGATAAATATAATAAAAAAGGAAATGTATATTTAGGCTTAGTACATAGGCTTGATTTAAATACAAAAGGAATAATGGTTTTTGCTAAAACTAGTAAAGCTGCTAAAAGATTAAATGAATCAATAAAAAATAATGAATTTGAAAAGCATTATAAAGCAACTGTTCATGGAATTATAAATGAATTAAATTATAAAGAATTAAAATCATATATTATTAAAGATGAAAAAGAATTAAAATCTTATATTTCATCAAATGGAAAAGAAGCAATTTTATATTATAAGACTGAAAAAAATAAAAAAATTGATTCATATGATGTAACAGATCTTTTAATTATTTTAAAAACAGGAAGATTTCATCAAATAAGATGCCAAATGGCATCTATTGGGCATCCATTATATGCTGATAAAAAATATGGTGGAAAAGGAAATTTTAAAGATTATAATTTAGAAGCATATTATTTATCTTTTCCACATCCAATAACTCATGAAAAAATGGAATTTAGGAGGTAAGAAATTGAAGCTTAATATAAATATTGATGATTCTAAAATATCAAAAAATATTGTTGGAGTTAATAATGAAAATATTAAAGCATTAGAAGAAATATTTTCTTCATCAATTGAACTTCATGGTGATAAAATTTTAACTAATATTGAAGATGAAGAAAAAATATTAAAATTAGAAAAGATTTTTAATGTTTTAATTGAAATGGCTAAAAAAAATTATTCTATATCCTTAAGAGATATATATTATGTTATAAATATTGTTGAAGAAGATAAAATAGATTTATATATTGATTTTTTAAATAAAAGAAAAATAATTGCTCATACATATAATAATAAGCCAATCTATGCAAAAACTTTAAAACAATCAGAATATTTAAAAACATTAGAATCAAAAGATTTAATCTTTTCAATAGGAGCTGCAGGTACTGGAAAAACATATTTAGCTGTTTGCTATGCAATATCTGAATTAAAAAAAGGTAATATAGAAAAAATTATATTAACGCGTCCAGCTGTTGAAGCTGGTGAATCATTAGGCTTTTTACCAGGAGATTTAAAAGAAAAAGTTGATCCATATCTTAGACCATTATATGATGCTTTAAATGATATGCTTGGTGTTACGCAAACTCAAAATTTAATAGAAAAGCAAATTATTGAAATTGCACCTTTAGCTTATATGAGAGGTAGAACATTAGAAAAAGCTATTATCATTTTAGATGAAGCTCAAAATGCAACAATTGATCAATTAAAAATGTTTTTAACAAGATTAGGCTTTAATTCAAAAATGGTTGTCACAGGAGATATTTCTCAAGTCGATTTACCAAATAGTAAAAAATCTGGATTAAAAATTTCAGCAAATTTATTATCAGATTTAAATGAAGTTGGTTTAATTGTTTTTGATAAAGCTGATGTTGTAAGGCATCCTCTTGTTGGTAAAATAATTGAAAAATTTGAAAAATTAGAAAAATAACACATAAAAATATATTTTTTTCTACAAAAAGTGTATTTTTTTTGCACAAAAAGTGTTTGAATTATTGCAATAAATAAAAAAAAATAATAAAATATGATAAAGTATGTGCTTTTTCACGAAGGAGAGGATAGAAATGAAAAAAAATTACTTTACTGCATTTAGAAAGTCAGCTGGATATTTTCCTGTAATAATATTAGCAGTTTTACTTTCTTTTGCAGCATATATTAGCTACAATGAAACTCTTTTTCAATTTGTAAAAGAATCAGGTAGTGTTCTTGGAATTTTAATTGAAAAATTTTCACCAGCTTTATTTATATCTTTAGCCGTTGCAGGTTTAATTGGATTAAGGTATAAAAAAATTAATTTAATTGATACATTTAGATTTTCAAATGTATTAGGTGCCGTTTTAAGTTTAGGGTTACTTTATCATACAAGTGAATTCCCTGATTTAAATTCAATTATATTAATTTCTGCATGTGGTGGACTTTCATTAATTGAAATATTTATTAGAGCTATTGGTAAAAAGGATGTTATAGAAAGAATGGGCTTTAATGGCTATATGGGTGCCATAGCAAATTCATTCAATCCTATTTGCTCTGCAATAATTTCTTTAGCATTATTTAGTTGCTTTGCATATTTTAAAGACAATATTCAAGTTCAAGATTATGCTATTTTATATTCATCTTTTGTAGCGCTTATTTTATTAGTATCTTCACTAGTTATCTCAATTAATAAATCATCATCATATGCTAATTTTATTGATGTTTTATATCTAATTGGATTTAAAACTATAACATTAATTATATTGTATAGCATGGTTTATAGAGTTGAATTTGTTGATTCTATTATAATATTATTCTTTGCTTTATCATTAGCATTATTATTAAGAGGATTTACATTTAGTGGTGATTACAAATCAAGCAAATTAAAATCAAATAGATATTTTGCACAATTATATTCAAGTCATTCAGTATTATTGGCATTATTAATTTCAGTTGCTGTATTTGGATTCTTTGTTTATTCAACTTATTTAAAAGAAGAATTTTTCTTCATTTTAAATGTATTTGATATTTATAAAAATCCTATTTATAATTCAACTTTTGGAATGGTTATTTCTTTTGTGTTAATTGGAGTTTGTGTTTTAAATTTATTATTCTTATTAATTTTAAAGAATATAAAATCACCTGAAATAGAAAAAGTTGATATTGTTGTATCTATTAATTCACATTTAGTTTTATATGGTCTTCCTATAATTTATTTTGTTGTAAAAGATATCACAAATATTACTGCCAATATACTTCCTTTTATAGCAGTTTGTGTTTATGCTATTTTTGCTTTAATATCAATTATCGTTCAATTTATAAGATTGAAAAATTATCAAGGTATTTTGATTGAAGATATAATTGCACAATCTCAACAAAAACAAGAAGTTCAAGAAACTGAAACTGCAGAAGCTCAAGAAGCAGTTGAAGAAAATCCTGCTACTGAAGAGCCTACTGAAACTGTAGAAGAAGTTGAAGATACTCAAGAAGAAATTGTTGAAGAAGAAGCACCTGCTGAAGGTGAAGAAGTTGAAGAAGAAATCATTTATGTAGATGAAGATGGTAATGAAGTTGAAGCACCTGCTGAAGGTGAAGAAGTTGAAGAAGAAATCATTTATGTAGATGAAGATGGTAATGAAATTTCAGCTGAAGAAGCTCAAGCTTTAGAAAATCAAGAAGAAATTGTTGAAGAAGAAGTTGTTCAAGAAGAAGTTGTTCAAGAAGAACAACCAGAAGAAAATGGTGAAGAGCAAGAAGAACTTGATGATGAAGCTGAAGAAGATGCTGATGATTCTGAAGATGAAGAATTAGAAGAAATAGAAGAAGAATCTGAAGAAGTTGAAGAAGCTGAAGAACCTCAAGAAGAGAAAAAATCAAATGTTTTAGTAAATGATTTTGAAGTATTTGATGCTGAAGGTAAACCTAAAAAGATTAGAACTAAATTTAATTCTAAATTAATGTATGCAGCACCTGAAACAAAAGATTATTATTCTGAAATTAAAAATTATTTAGTAATGTATAGAGCAAAAGGCAGATTCTCATCTAGATGTGAAACATTTAGATATAAAGGCTTAATTGCTAAAGTAGCATTAGGTGGTAAAGCTGTTAAAGTATTCTTAGCTATTGATCCTACAAGCTTAGAAGGCTCTAAATATCATTACAAAGATATGAGTGCTAAAAAGCAATATGTTGAAGTTCCTACAATGATTAAGGTTCGTTCTCCAAGAGGATTAAAATATTTTAAAGAATTAGTAGATTTATTAATGGCTGCTCGTGGTGTTAAACCAAAGAGAGGCTTTGAACCAACTGATTATACTGCCGATTTAATTCCAAATGGTGAAGCAATATTAGGTAAATTAGGATTATCTAGAGATGTTTTAGGTAAACCTATGACTGTATCATCTTTACCTGATGATATTCCTGATAATATTGAAGATTATATTCCTGCAATTCAAGGTGATCCTTTAGAAGAAGCTGAAGTTAAAGCAACTGTATATCTAGATACTTTATGTTCTCATTTTGTAGAAGGCGAAGAAGTTACAATTGATGTATTAAAATCATTACATATTGTTACAGCTGGAAATGTTATTCATGTTAAAGCTCGTGGTGCTATGGATAGAAGCTTAAAGATTTATGCTGAATATTTTGATGCAGATGCATTAAAAGTATTAATGGCAACTAATTCTACAGCTGTTAAAATTATTCACGATGCTGAAGAAGTAACTGAATAAATAACATAATAAAAAACTCTTAGATAACTGATATCATATCAATCTAAGAGTTTTTTTATTTCTTTAAAATTTATTTATATAATTTAGATACGCCAGTTTTAATAGCTGCATCAGCAACTGCTTTAGCAACTTGAGGTACAACTCTTTTATCAAATGCTAAAGGAACTATATAATCCTTTCTTAATTCATTATCATCAATAATATTTGAAATTGCATATGCAGCAGCTAATTTCATTTCTTCATTTATTTTTGAAGCTCTAACACTTAAAGCACCTTTAAATAATCCTGGGAATGCTAAAACATTATTTATTTGATTTGGATAATCAGATCTTCCAGAACCAACTATATAAGCACCAGCATCTATTGCATCTTCATAAGAAATTTCAGGATTTGGATTTGCCATTGCAAAAATAATTGGATTTTCATTCATTGATTTTACCATTTCTTTATTGACTAAATTTGGTGCTGAAACTCCAACGAATGCATCTGCTCCTTTTAAAATTGATGCTAAAGTATTATCGTGTGTTATAGGTGTATCATATATTCCATCATCTAATAATTCTTTTATTAAAAAATTATATGAATCATATTTATTTTTATCAATTACACCTGTAATATCATATGCATAAATTTTGCCGATTCCAATTTTTTTAAGCATTCTTGCAACTTGTGAACCTGCAGCACCTGTTCCTGATATTACTAATGTAAAATCTTTTAAATTTCTTTTTGTAAATCTTTGAATATTTAAAAAAGCAGCAGCAACAATAATAGAAGTACCATGTTGATCATCATGAAATACTGGTATTTCCATTTCTTTTATTAATCTTCTTTCGATTTCAACACATCTTGGTGCTGATATGTCTTCTAAATTTATAGCGCCTAGAGTTGGCTCTAAATATTTACATGTTTTAATAATTTCTTCTACATCTTGTGTTTTTAAGCAAATTGGAATAGAATCAACTCCAGCTAATTCTTTTAATAAAATTGATTTTCCTTCCATAACTGGTATTGCACCATATGGGCCTATATTTCCTAAACCTAATACTGCAGATCCATCTGTTATTACAGCAACCATATTAGATTTAGATGTATATTGGTATGCTTTATCTTTATCCTTTTCTATTTCATTACATACATATGCAACACCAGGAGTATAAGCTAAAGATAAATCATGTTGATTTTCAATTTTAATTTTTGATTTTGTCTCTAGCTTTCCTTTATTCTCTTCATGTAATTTTAAAGAATCTTCTTTTAATCCCATTTTTTAATTATTCCTTTCAAATATATCATTTCCAAAATAATCAATAGCACAAATCATTTTAAAGCCTTCAACCTTTAATTCTTTTATAGATTCAGGCCCTAAATCTTTAAATGCAATTTCTTTTGCCTCTTTAACAGATTTTGCTAATAAAGCACCACAACCACCTGTCGTAATAAAATATAATATTTTATTTTCAATATATATTTTCCTACATTCCTCACTTCTTGGTCCTTTTCCTATTGTTGCGACAACACCCATTTTAGGCATTAAATATGCAAAATTATCCATCCTAGAAGAAGTAGTTGGTCCAATAGAGCCAATAACATTTCCAGGCTTTGTTGGAGTTGGTCCTGCATAATATATAAATGAATTTTTAAAATCAACTGGTAATTCAATTCCTTTATTTATCATTTCTTCAAATCGCATATGTGCTGCATCTCTTGATGTATAAATAGTTCCTGTAAATTCAATAACATCACCTGCTTTAATATTTTTTAATAAATCTTTATCTAAAGGATAATTAATTATCATAAAATCACCTTCTTATGACGACTTGCGTGACATTGTAAATTTACGCATACCGGTAATGATGCAATATGGCATGGATATAAATTTACTTTTACTGATAAAGCTGTTGTTTTTCCACCTAATCCCATTGGACCTATATTTAATTCATTAATTTCTTTTAAAAGCTCTTTTTCTAATTTTAAGGCATCTTTATCAGTTGCTTCATCATCAATTGGTCTTAAAAGAGCTTCTTTTGCTAATAAGCATGATTTTTCTAAATCTCCTCCAATGCCTATTCCAACAACTAAAGGAGGACATGCTCTACCACCAGCGCTTATTATTGTTTCTTTAACAAATTTTTTTATTCCATTAATTCCATCTGCAGGAGTAAGCATTTTTACTTTACTCATATTTTCAGAACCAGCACCTTTAGGACAAAGAGTTATTTTTAATTTATCACCTAAAGTATATTTAATATGAATTATAGCAGGAGTGTTATCAAAAGTATTTATTCTATTTAAAGGTGATTTAACAACACTTTTTCTTAAATAACCATTAGTATATCCATTTTTAACGCCTTCATTTATTGCTTTTTCTAAATCACCATCTATATAAACTTCATTTCCAATTTCAACAAAAACAATCATTATTCCTGTATCTTGACACATAGGAACAGATTCTTTTGTTGCTATTTCATCATTTTCAATGATTTGTTCTAGAATTGATTTAGATAATCCACATTCATTTTTATAAGCACATTTTAATGAAGATAATACATCAGGTTCTATAAAAGTTGCTGCTTCAATACATAATCTTTCGACTTCTTTTGAAATTGTGTTAGTTTCAATCTTTTTCATTTTTAATACCTCAAACATTTTTTATTATACATAATAAATTTATTATTTTAAAGAATTAAAAACATAAATTAAATAAAATTATAAATTTTATGAACTTATAATAAATGTTTTTATATTAATCAATTATTTATTAGTTGAAAATAATTTTTTTAAGTGTTAAGATTATATTATAAATTTTTGAGGTTTTTTTATGAATTTTGATGAATGGTTAGATTTAAAAAAGAAAGAAAAAGTTAATAATGCAGTTATTTCAGAAAATGATATAGAATTGTTTTTAAATAATATTAAATGTTTATTTTTTCCTGGATATAATGAAGAATTTAAAAATTTATCAAATTATTTAGATGAAAAGGTTGCTGATATTAAAAAAGATTTATACAATCTATTAGTATCAGCATCTAAATTAGAAAATTGCAGTGAATGCTTAAAAAAATCAAAAGATATAATTGATAAATTTTTAAATGAATTACCTCATGTTGACTATTTATTAAAAACTGATGTTAAAGCATTATATGACGGTGATCCTGCTGCATCAAATGACATTGAAATAATTTTGTGTTATCCTGGCTTAACAGCTATTTATGTTTATAGAATTGCTCATGTTTTATATGAAATAGGTGTTCCAATTATACCTAGAGTATTATCTGAATATGCTCATTCAAAAACAGGAATTGATATTCATCCTGGAGCTAAGATTGATGAATCATTTTTCATAGATCATGGAACAGGTATAGTTATAGGACAAACATGTGTAATAGGTAAAAGAGTTAAAATATATCAAGGCGTGACTTTAGGAGCTTTATCTTTAAAGGCAGGTCATGAGCTTCATGGTTCTAAACGTCACCCTACAATAGAAGATGATGTTACAATTTATTCTGGCGCTTCTATATTTGGAGGAGAAACAGTTATTGGCAAAAATACAACAGTTGGTTCTAGTGCTTTTATAACATCATCAATTGAAGAAAATATGACTGTAACAATTAAAGGACAGAAGAAGAAAAAGGTTATTTAATAATCTTTTTTTCTTTTTATAATTATTTTATAAATTTAGTATTGTTTTTTTAAAAAAATTCTATATAATTATATCGTCATTTAAAGGTGACATGTTTGGGGAGTTAATGGTGAATCCAAGTTACAAGCCAAAAAATTTAATTATATAAATTTTTTAAGAAAGGAAGCAACGAAAAGAAACCCAAATCTTTTCGGTTCGGTAAACTAAGGGTGAATAAGCCTATTATCGAATTACACAATATCGTAAAATATTATGGCGATAATTGTGTTGTAGATAATCTTTCATTAGATATCTACGAAAATGAGTTTGTAACTCTACTAGGTCCTTCTGGATGTGGTAAAACAACTACACTTAGAATGATTGGAGGATTTGAGTATCCAACGAGTGGCGAAATAATTGTTAATGGAAAAATTATTAATGATTTGCCTGCATATGCAAGACCAATTAATACTGTATTCCAAAGATATGCGTTATTTCCACATCTTAATGTATTTGAAAATGTAGCCTTTGGCATTGTTAATCGTGGAAGAAAATTCATGATTAATTTTTATGGTGGTAAAGAAAATGTTGAAGCTGAAGCATTAGAATATGTTAATAAATTAGGAGCTCAAAAGACTAAGGCATCTTATTTTGATGTTTCAAAATATTTAAAATTTAAAGTAAAAGAATCTGTTTTAGAAGCTTTAAATTTAGTTAATTTATCAGGTTTTGAGGAAAGAAAAATTGATAAAATTTCTGGAGGACAAATGCAAAGAGTTGCGATTGCAAGAGCAATTGTTTTAAAACCAAAAATTTTATTATTAGATGAACCACTTTCCGCACTTGATTTAAAATTAAGACAAAATATGCAATATGAATTAAAAGAAATGCAAAGAAATTTAGGTATTACATTTATTTTTGTCACTCATGATCAAGAAGAAGCTATGGTAATGTCTGATCGTATTGTTGTAATGAAAGATGGAATCATTCAACAATTAGGAACTCCTAAAGATATTTATAATGAACCAAATAACAGATATGTTGCTAATTTCATTGGAGAATCAAATATTATTTCTGGTATTTATACAAGAAAAAATTTTGTTAAATTTTTAGGTCAAGAATTTAAGGTTGTTGGCTATGAATTTGATGAAGGAGAATCAGTTGATGTAGTTATAAGACCAGAGGATTGGGATGTTGTCCCTTTAAAAAATGCTAAAGTTACTGGTAAAGTTATATCTTCAATTTTTAAGGGTGTTCATTTTGAACTTATAGTTGATATTGAAGGTGCAGAATATAAAGTTCATACATATGAAGATGTTAATGTTGATGAAACAATTGGTCTTAATGTTGATGCATATGAAATTTGTTTAATGAAATCTGATGGCTCACCTAAAAAATTAATTCCTTTAACAGAATTAGATACAAAAAAAGAATATACTTTATTTGATTCAGCTGTATTTGAGGAAAATAATGCTTTTTATGGTCAAGAAGAAGCAAATAATGAGGTAGAATAATATGCAGAAGGAAAAAAGAATAATTCCTCCGCATCAGGTTTCTCATCACCTTGATAGAATGGCAAAGCCATATTTGATATGGTTATATATATTTGCTGTTATTCCTGTTATATTAATGATATTTATGATGTTCGTTGATGCAGAAGGAATAAAATTTAATGGAATGGAAGCAACAATTACAAATTTTCAGATTTTAACTGAAAAATCTACAATTATTGCTTTTTGGAATTCTTTAAAATATAGTGTTATTACAACTATAATATGTATATTTTTTGGATATTTAGTTGCATATTATTTATATAAATCAAAAATTAAAAATAAATATTTAGTTTTATTATTATTAATATTACCAATGTGGACTAATTTTTTGCTTAGAATAAATGCTTTAGCATCAGTTTTTAAAGCAAATAATATTTTAACAGATTTATTTGGTATAAATGGATATGGTCTAGATATTATTGGTACTGATTTTGCAATTTATTTAGGCATGGTATTTACATATTTGCCTTTTATGGTAATGCCTATTTATACATCTTTAGAAAAAATAGATCCTTTGCTTCATGAAGCAGCATTAGATTTAGGTATGACAGATTTTAAAAAGTTTTGGAAGGTTGTTTTTCCTTTATCATCTAAAGGTATAGTTTCAGGCGCAATAATGGTATTATTACCTTGTTTATCAGGATTTGCTATTCCTAAGATTTTAGGTGATGGTAATATAACTTTAATAGGTAATATCATTGAACAGAATTTTATTAATATGAATTATAATTTAGGTTCTGTTTTAGCAGTATTAATATTAGTTATTATTTTAGGTTCTATCCTAATTATTAACAAAGTTGATAAGGAAGGAGAGACTTTATTATAATGGAAAATAAAATATATAATCCAGCAAATTATGAAAGAGCTACATTAGAAGAATATGGATATAAAAAATATAAATCTTTAAAAATATTTTGGTCTATTTTATCAAAAATTTTATTAATATTTGCTATATTTATGCTTTATTTTGCTGTAATCGTTATTGCAATTCAGTCATTTAATTCATCTGATTCAACAACTGAATTTGTATCATTTACTTTTGATAATTATATTAATATGTTTTCTAAACGTGGATTAAATAGTGCTATTTTTAATACATTTAAAACATCAATTTTTGCGACATTAATCGCAACAGCTTTAGGAACATTGGTTGCAATTGGTACTTTTTATTTGCCACCAAAGATAAAAAATAGATTAACATTATTAAATAACATTCCGCTTCTTAATGCTGATATTGTTACAGGTACATCTTTAATGATAATCTTTTCTATTTTTTTACCTTTAAATCATAAAATATTTGGTTTTTGGACAATATTGATTGCACATATTTATTTTATATTCCCATATATAATTCTTTCTGTATTACCTAAAATGAAAGAAATAGATCCAAATATGCTTGATGCTTCACTAGATTTAGGTGTAAAGCCTTTTAAATCAGTTTTAAAAGTTATTATACCTGCGATTAAAGGTGGTATTTTTTCTGGTTTAATGCTTGCTTTTACGATTTCATTTGAAGATTTCGTTGTAGGTTATTTTACAACAGGTAATGGTTATAATACTCTTTCCATTTGGATTTATAATTCAATTGGAAGAAAAAGCTTATTCCCAGGTGTATATGCTTTTTCTACATCTTTGACATTATTAACAATCCTTGGCATCTTAATTTATTATTTTGTTAAAGGTAGAATAGGAGCTAAAAATGAAAAGAAAAATTAGTTTTGTATTATTAGCCTTATTATTAGTATTAACAATTTCTAGTTGTGGTAATAAAAATGTATTATTATTTTTAAACTGGGGAGAATATATTGATGAAACTTTATTAGATGATTTTGAAAATTTATATAATTGTCAGGTACAAATGGATTTAGGTGAATCAAATGAAATCTTTTATTCAAAGGTTTCAGCTGGTACAACTGTTTATGATGTTGTTTGTCCTTCTGATTATATGGTTGAAAAATTATATATGAATGATATGTTATCTGAAATAGATTTTTCTAAAATTTCAAATTTTGATAAAGATAATTTAAGACCTGGTGTTAAAAAAATATATAATGATATGAATGAAGAATTAGATAGATTAGTAGATTCATATGAATTAAATGATATTGATAATTATTTTGTTCCATATCTATGGGGAACATGGGGAATTTGCTATACAACAAAAAAAGAAGGCTTAAAAGAAGCAATAACTGAATCAGATAATGAATGGGCATCTCTTTTTGATAGATCTAAATTACCTTCAAATACAAAGGTTGCTCAATATGAATCACATCAACATGCATATTATGCAGCATGTCGTTATTTAGAGCATGAAGGATATAATATTAATCCTTATGATGAATTGAATGATACAAATTTATCTTTAATTGAAAATTTAGTATCAAAAATGAAATATAATGCTTGGGGTACTGATTCAATAAAAAAGGATATTGTTGCAGGAAATATTGATGTTGGCTTTATGTGGACTGGTGATTTTTTATATTATTATTCTGAAAATGCAGCAAATATAACTATGGATGCATATTTAAATAATGATATATCAATTGAACAAATACCTACATTTTTAGATTCAATTATGGGAAATGATGCTATTTATAATGTGAATGATAATTCATATGAAATAGGTTTTGATTTTTTCATCCCTTCTGATACAATTGCTTTTTGTGATAATTTAGTTATTACTAAAGAATCTTCAAATAAAGATTTAGCTTATAAATTTATAGATTTTTTAATTTCAAGATCTTATGAAAATAAAAAAGAAGAAGAAAATATTTCTGAAGATGTTGAATTTATAAATGATGATCCAGCTTACACTTATACATATTATGTAGATTATGACTCTCCATATATTGATGTATATAATGATATTGTAAGCTTATCTGAAACTATATTTACAAAAGAAATTGAAGATGATTTTATTGAATCAAAGGTTGATGCATATGATTCTGATTTATATTGGATGATGTATGATTATGCAATAGGAATTTCATTTGAAAAATATTATCCTTTTGATTCAGAAAAAGGTACAAAATTATCTTGCTTTGATAGAAAATATATTTATAAAATTAATAAATCATTTAATAATGCGAGAGCATAATATTAATTAATAATTTAAATTTAAAAGCGATTTCATAATTGAATTATAATTTAATTATTATATAATAATTAAGGAATTAAGGAGAAAGAAGTTATGACATTTAGAGATCCTTTAATGCTTTTAAGTTTGTTAAATACAAAATTAAGAGATTTTTATAATTCATTAGATGATTTATGTTATGATGAAAACATAGATAAATTAGAATTGTTATCATATTTTAAAGATAACAATATTATATATGATGAATCAACAAATCAATTTAAAAAATTCTAACGTGATAGTTAGAATTTTTTTCTTTATAAAAATAATAACTTTTGTTATAATACTAAATAGGTGAGTCATATGTTTGAACTTAAAAATACTAATATGAGTTTAAAGGAAGCATTAGATTTTGTATCTGATGGTGAAACTATTTGTTTAGAAAATAAAACTTATTATGAAAAAATTGATTTATATAAAAAAAATATAACTTTAATTGGTCAAGAAAATACAAAAATTTCTTATAATGCATTTTCTGGAATGATTATACCAAAAGAATTTTTGGGGGATGGAGTTTTAAAATATAGTACAACTACATCTTCAACATTTAGAGTGCATAAAGGTGCAGATGGTTTTAAGGCATTTGGTATAACATTTGAAAATTCTTATAAAAGAGAAAATAATACTGATGGTCAAGCGGTTGCTTTTAAATCAGAAGCAAATGATTTAATGATAGATAATTGTCGTTTTATAGGTGAGCAGGATACTTTATACATTGATTCAGGTAAAAATAATAAAATAACAAGTTCATATATAGAAGGAGATATAGATTTTATTTTTGGTTCAGCAGATTGTACATTTAATAATTGTGAAATAGTTGGTTTAAATAAAGAAATTGTATATTTTACTGCTCCATCAACATATGTTGATAATAAAAAAGGATTTCATTTTAAATATTGTAATTTTAAAACAAATGCTATAAATTCATATTTAGGTAGAGCTTGGTATCCAAAAGGTGCTAAAAAAGAAGTATATCCTAAATTAATATTAAAAAAATGTAAGATTGAAGGAAATGTTGTTTTAGATTTAATTCAAATGCATGAAAATGATCCAAGAAAATATGAATTAAGAATAAATAATTCATTATTAAACAATAATGAAATTGATATAAATATCATTAAATAATATATTGTATAAGGAGGATGGCATGATTAATTTTCATAAATATGGCTTTTTAGATGTAAAAAAATTAAAAAAATATGTTGAAAATGAACATTTTTGGATTTGTAGATTTAATCCATATTGGCTATTTGTTAATGCCCATATGTATAAATTTGAAATTGCATATGATAATGATTATTGTTATATAAGATTTAATATGCCAAATGTTGGTGTATGCTATTATCCTCCTTTAGGTAATAAAAATATAAATAAAGGAATTTTTAATATAATTGAAGATGCAAAAGAATTAAATTATGAACTTAATTTTGCGCCTGTTTATGAAAATGCAATTGGATTTTTTAATGATAGAAATTTAAAAATGTTATTAAATGATTCATTTCCAAGTTATATTTATTCTTCAATGGATTTAGCATATATGAAAAATTTAAAAAAATCATTAAAATTGGCTAAAGCATTTGAATCAAATCATAAAAAAAATGAATTATGCTATAGAAAAATAAAAAAAGAAGATTTTCCTAATATTTTAGAATTTGTTGAAAATTGGCATTTATCACAAAAAACATTTAATGATATTGAATTTATTGAAAAATTAAATGTTATTAAGCAATTAATGGATCATTTATATGAATTTGATTTAAAATCTATTATTTTATATGATGAAAATAAAATATATGGAATATCTATAGCATCAATTATAGGTAATATGGCATATATACATCTTCATATTTCCTTAGAAAATGAAAAAGGTGCATTTGAAATGCTAACTATGTCAATGGCAAAAGAATTAGCAATTAATGCAAGATATATAAATTTTGAAGAGGATTTAAAAAAAGAAGATATTAAAATGCGTCTTTTAGAATTAAAACCATTAAAAGAAGAATGCTTTTATGCAACATTTAGATTGTAGGTGATTTTATTGAAAAAGGTAGATAATAAAAAGGTAGATAATATAATTGTAAAAAAAGATAAATCTAAAATCTTTTTATATACAATAGCAATAGGCTGTTTAATTGTTTTTGCTATTATTTTAATTAGCTCTATATTAGATATAGGAGAAAAAATTAGAGCTTTTGCATCATGGGGCATTTATGTTGAAATAGGTTTTTATGCATTAGTTTTATTACTCATTTTTTTATTGATTGTAAGGCCTATTATTATAATATTTAAATCACCTGATTTATCAATTGTAACATCTATGGATAAATTAGATCATAGAGCAATTACTATTTATAAAAAGGTTGCAAAAAATATTGTTAAAAATAATGATTTGCCTGAAGAAGAAAAAATATTATTATTAGATTATAAAGCAAATGATGAATTATTAATAAATTTAAATTCAGTATTTCAAAATACAGTAAAAAAACAGCTTAATAAAATAATTATTAATAATGCAAAAATTGTAATGATTTCTACAGCAATTTGTCAAAGCTCAAGATTTGATATGATTACTGTTTTTACAATAAATTTAAAAATGATAAAAGAATTAGTTGAAAAATGTGGTTTTAGACCTTCTACTAAAAATTTATCTAAATTAACAATTAATGTTTTTGGAACTGCATTAATTGCAGAAGGCATAGAAAATTTAACTATAGATGATGTAATGCCAAAAACTGCAATGAATGCAATTTCTGAGGTTCCTTTATTAGGAAAAACCTTAGATTCAGTTATACAAGGGGCTGCTAATGCGCTTTTAACTGTAAGAATTGGATGTGTTGCAAGAAGATATTTATTTTCTGATGGATCAGTAGTTACAAAAGAAGATATTAGAAAACAAGCTTATAAAGAAACTTTATTGTTAATTCCTCAAGTAATTGCTGGAACAGTTAGTTTCTTTCCTAAAAAAATTGTAAAATTTTTTACAGATAAAATGAAAAAAGATGAAGAGGTAGTAACAGATGGAGAATAATGGATTAAATAATGGTACTATGGTTCAAGAAAGTATTTGGGCTGATGGAGTAGTGCCTAAAGATGTAGATGATAAATTTAAATTTTCTATTAAAGATTTAATAATGATGTGCAATGATTTTATAGAAAAAGTTTTTATTGCCCAAAATGGTTTTAAATTAGAAGGACATTCAGCAGAGCCTAATGCATTACCAAATATTATAATGTCAAAGGATGATAAAAAATATGCTATTGCTGTTGTTCCATCTGTTTTTCCTAAGGGCTCTTTATTAAAACCAGATGTAAAAATGGCTTTTTATAATAAAGCAAAAGAAAATGGAGCAATACCTTTATATACACCTGTTGTTTTAGCAAGTAAAGATCCTGCAAGAAGACAAGCTGAATGCTTGTTAAAAGGCGATATTATATCTTTTTTATGGAAAGGTTTTATTATTTTAAATGATGATCCTAATCAAGATTTAAAAGATCAATCAAAAATGACTAAAGAATTATAATTTTTGTTATAAATGTTATATAAAATAAAAAAATATTTGACTATTTATTATAAATATTTTATAATACTTTTGTTGTAACATGCACCACTTAGAAATGGTTTAAAATGGATAAAATCCTACCATAATAGTGTGTCTTATAAAAAAGGAGGTAATACGACATGTACGCAATCGTTGAAACTGGTGGAAAGCAAGTTAAAGCTGTAGTAGGTGAAACTATTTTTGTTGAAAAATTAGATGTAGCTGAAGGTGAAACATATACTTTCGATAAGGTTTTATTAGTATCAGGTGATGAAACTAAAGTTGGTGCTCCTTATGTTAAAGGTGCTACTGTAACTGCTAAGGTTGAAAAGCAAGGAAGAGGCAAGAAAATTGTTATTTTCAAGTATCGTCCTAAAAAGCATTCAGCTTCTAAAAAGGGTCATCGTCAATCTTATACTAAATTAACTATTGAAGCAATTAATGCTTAAAGAAAATGACTTTTTATAGAGTTGTTCGTAAAGAAAATGAATCATTATTAGAAGTTAGTGGACATGCAGGCTTTGGACCAAAGGGTGAAGATATTGTATGTGCATCAATTTCTACTGCATGTATAATGACTGCAAATCTAATAGACAAAATGAAAGAAAAAAGTTACAACATATTGGATGCAGTTTGTGAAGAAGGATATTTTAGGCTACAAGTTAAGACAAATGATTTAGTTATTAATGATATTTTTGAAAATTTGGTTGATACTTTAGATGCCTTACAAAAAGAATATCCAGCTTATTTAAAAATTAAAAACTAGGAGGATATTAATTATGTTATTTAATCTTAATATTCAATTATTCGCATCTAAAAAGGGTGTTTCTTCAACAAAGAACGGCCGTGATTCAGAAGCTAAGCGTTTAGGTGCTAAAGCATCTGATGGCGAATTTGTAACTGCT
>CAJOQR010000034.1 GCA_905236965.1 uncultured Acholeplasmatales bacterium
AGTTTACCAAACTTAACCCCGAACCGACCGCTAAAGGGTCGGTTCTTAAATTTGACAAATTCATCTATTCCAAATCTAAAACCGGAACAGGGGAACAAGCCCCTGTTCCTCGAGCTTGACAAAGCAATTATTGTTAGGTCTATAGTATGGCCTTTCGCTTACGCTCAAGGCGTCCAGTCCTCCCTTCGGTCGGACGGAACATAATCTTTTATTAGTTGTTTAATAACATAGATGCAGGTAATTGATATAATATAAAATAATTTATGTTGTTATAGTTTGATAAAGACTTTTTTAAATTTCAATGCCAACTATTAACAATGAAAAATATACATATTATATGATATAAACAAGTTTAACATAAATTAGGTGTTTTTCGTGGTTTCAAATAATATTTTTATCTCACCAATTGAGTTTAAAGATTGGGAAAATTGGAAAAACAAAATAAATAATTCAAATGATAATGAAGAGCTATGCCATATTGCAGAAACAGATCGTGAATGGTATATTCGTGCTTTAGCTGTTAATAAAATAAATGATGAATCAATATTGGCAGATATTGCAATTAATAATTCTAATTCGTATATATGTAGGTTAGCAGTTAGTAAAGTTCAAAATGATGAATTATTAAAAGAGATTGTAGATAAATCTCCAATATATGAAGTTTGGGAGGATGCATTATCTCAGATTGATGATGAATATATATTAATGGATTTTGCAGAAAATGGAAGAGATTTCCATATTAAATGGCATGCAATTAAAAAAATTAAAAATGAAAATTTGCTAGTTAATTTTGTTAAAAAAAGATTAAAACATACACGAAAAGATTTTATAGACAAATCCAAATCATTTGATGAATCACGTGAATATTCATTATGTACGATTGCTGTAGAAAACATTCATGATGAGTCATTATTAAAAGAAATTGTAATAAATGATTATAATCAAGCTATGGGCATTGAAGCTCTAAAAAATATACATAATCAAGAATTTTTAATTGATGTGGCTTTAAATAATTATGATGTGCATTATAAGTTATCTGCGATAAGAAATATTACAAATGATGATGTTTTAATAGATATTGCAAAAAATCACCCTCAACGATTTGTTCGAGAAAAAGCTATAGAAAAAATATCTAATCAAGCTATTGCAACAGATATAATCGCAAATGATCATGAAATTGAAGTAGATAAATTAGATATTCAACATATTGATGATAGTTTATTATTTAATCTTGTTAAAAAAGATAATAATTGGCTTCGCAGGACATATTTTGTTAAAGCTATTCAAAATACAGATTATTTAAAAGAAGTAGTATGTAATGATGTGGATAGTCATGTTTGTAAAGCTGCCGTTGAAAAAATTCATGATGAGTCATTTTTAAAAGATTTAGTTAATCGTGATTTTAGTTCAGAAGCATTTGCTTGGGATGTAATACCGGCTGCTTTAAAAAATATTCATGATGATTCATTTTTAAAAGATATTGTTAACAATACTAAATACGGCCGTTATGCTTTAAAAAATATCACTGATGAATCTTTTTTAATCCAAATTGCACTAAATTGTCATGACTCTCATTGTAGAAGTGAAGCGTTGGAAAATATCTATGATGAATCAATTTTAACTCAAATTGCTTTAACTGATCCTCAGATGCATGTTAGAAGAAAAGCAGTAAGTAAAATCTCTAATGATTTTGCATTAATTAATATTTCCATTATGGATCCGGGTTTTCAAGAATATGATAGACCATATTGTGTAATTTATTTGGTTCGCCAAGAGGCAGAGTCCAGATTAAAAGTATTACTTGAAAATCCTGATATAAAAACTAATACTGAATATGTTGATGTTATTCAAAGAATTAGATATGAACTTGATGAGAAAAGAAAAACATCAACTCAAAAAGGAATTATACATATACCTTATAATGAAATGAAAGATTTTACTCAAAATAAAACAATAATAAAAGAGAAAAATAAAAAAAGAAAGATTACAAAAAACAAAAGGGATGAAAAATCTAATCTGGAAGTCGAAATTAATAAATTACTTGAAAATTATAAAAATGATGTATTAATTACTATTATATCATTTAATAATAAAAGTTTATTTAAAAAGGGTTCTATTTTTAATATTGTAAAAGAACCAGATAATCCATATGATATGGAGGCCATTGCTGTTAAATCTGATAATATAACAATAGCATATGTTGCAAATAGTGTTCGTACTGTTGTAAAAGGTACTATGAGTGCAGGTAGAATTTATGATAAATTTGGTGAAGATTGCGAAATTGAAGTTATTTTTGTTAGAGACCAAATTATAGCAAAATTAATCTTTGATTAGTTATTTGTGCAAGGTTAAAACATCATAATAATGAATAGTAATTATCCTCACATAAACTAATATTGCATTCATTAGATTTATTGAGATAACCAATATCAATTAATTTGTTGATTAATGCATCAAATTCTAAATCATTCAATCCATAATTCCTCATTTTATTTTTTAATTTTTCAATTTTAATGCCTTTTTCATCCTGTGAATCATTAATATAATAACTTAATTTACCTATTATCTTTATAACATAATGGTTTTGTCTAGTGTAAAATGGATAATCAATTTTTAATCCATTGAATCTAAAGTTAAATTCTTCATCGCATTTTTTACAATAATGTGTAGGACTAGATTCATCAACGGAACATCCACCAACAATAATATTGCCCTTTTCTTGTTCTTCAAATACTTCATCACCTACAACGAGCCCATAAATTATCGGAGTTAATTTTCCACCACATTTTGAACAGTTTGTAGTTTCAAATTTATGTTCTATTTTTGAAATCCATTCAAGATAAAATTCATTAATGTATGAATAGTCATCAATAGATAATTTAAGTAGCATGCGTTTAATAGCATCAACAGAGTCAGTATCGAACTCTTTATGATCAGTTTCTTCAATTTCAAATCCTTTTTTATAACACCATAAAGCAGTTTCATATTCTTCTTTTTCCTCAAATCTAAAACCTAATGCCTGATAATCTGTGGAAGTAATATCATCAGTATTTTCTAAATTTTTACAGAATTCTAATGCATCGTATATTCTGTCTGAAGTATAATATACATACCATTTGTCTTGAATAAGATCTTTGTTATTTTTATCTATACTTAATGCAATATCATAAATTTTCAAAGATTCATCATATCTATGTGAAAAACATAAGTTATGGCCTGTGAACTCTAAAAGATCCAAATCATCTGGTCTAATCTTTAATAATTTATAACAGTATATGATTGCTTCATTGCGCTTATTATTATTGCCATATAATTTTGCTTTATCAAACCATGCATCATAATTTTCTATATTCATTGAATAAATGCATTTAAAAAATTCATCGTAATTGTCAGAGTATTTTTTCAAACAGTTTGATAGTATTTCATCATACCATTTGAAATGTGATTCATTGGAATTATTTTTAAATTCGTTACTGGCTTTTAAAACCTTTTTATAATATTCAAAAGATTGTTTATATTTTTTTCTTTTATAAAATCTCAGAGCTTTCCTTTCCAAATAAAAAAATTCCTCTTTAATTTCCTGATTTTTGTTAATAATGTTTAACATATTTCACCGAACAATTGCTATGATTATATTTTTTGTTGGTAATTTTTAATTAATTTTATTTTCAAATAAATTATAAAAAATATGTTTATTATTTTATTTATTATATAATTTATATAAAAAGGATAATAAAATATTAATCATGACATTGCAGAAAAAATTACAAATCAATATTGTCATGAGCAA
>CAJOQR010000035.1 GCA_905236965.1 uncultured Acholeplasmatales bacterium
ATTTTTTTAGATAATTTTTTATAATCTGTTTTATCATCATATAATAAAATGCAATAATCATTGCCATATGAATGCATCTTAGTTATTAGCATTATTAAATTTCCCTTTCAATCAATTCATCTAATGTTTGTCTTCTAACAACTAATTTATCTTTTCCATCTTCAATAAATACTATTGCAGGTGTTAAAGCTTTATTATAATTAGAGCTCATTGTATAACCATAAGCACCAGTTGTATAAGTAATTAATAAATCTCCTGTTTCTGCTTCTGGTAATTTACAATTTTCTATAATTAAATCTCCTGATTCACAACATTTTCCAGCTATTGTAACAACATGATCTTTAGCTAAATTTTCTTTTCCATCAATATCACAATCATATTTAGCTTGATAAAGTGCAGGTCTTATATTATCAGTCATACCACCATCTATAAAATAATATTCTTTATTTGGCGTTTTTTTCTTATAACCAATTGTATATAAAGTATAGCCAGCTTCAGCAACAATTGATCTTCCTGGTTCTATTAATAATTTTTTTAATTTCACATTTTGATTTTTAATTTCATTTTCTATTGTTGATATTAATGTTTTAGAAACTATATCAAAAGAAATTGGTGAATCATCGTTAGTATAATGAACTCCATATCCACCACCTAAATTTAATTCAAGAGGATATGTAAAATCCTTACAATATGAAACCATCTTTTCTGCCCGGGCTTTAAAAGCATTTAAATCAAATATTTGAGAGCCTATATGTGAATGAAATCCAATAAATTCTAAATATTTTGATTTAGATAATATATCCATAATTTTATTATAATCATCACTTTTATATAAAACGCCAAATTTAGAATCAACATGAGCTGTAACAATAAATTTATGAGTATGAGCATCAACTCCTACATTCATTCTAAGCATAATTTTAATTTTTTTAGTTGCAAGGCTATTTAAGGCTTCAACTTCTCCTAAATTATCACATATAATAACACCAACATTATTATCTAATGCAAATTTTAAATCATCATATGATTTATTATTTCCATGAAAATATATTCTTTTAGGATCAAAAGATGCTTTTAATGCTGTATATATTTCACCTTTTGATACACAATCTAAGCTCATATTTTTTTCATTACAAATTCTAATTATTTCTTTTATATTTAACGCTTTAGATGCAAATAATACTTCTGTTTGAAATTCTTTTGATTTAAAATTATTCAAATATCCATCCATATTATTTTTAATATGATTAACATCATAAATATATAAAGGAGTATCATATTTTTCTTTTAATTCTTTTAATTCAACACCATTTATTTTCATTTTCTTACCTTCCTTAATTAAAAAATGAGCACTAAAAGCGCTCATTTAAATTTTATTTTATTATTAGCGCCTCTACACTTTTAATGTAGGAGTGATATAAGTATTTCCTATATCCCCATAAATTAATTATGCCTAATTAATTTATTCGGCAATGGTTACCTTTCATATATTTCATCAAATGCCTTTTCCATATATTACTAATTTGCATTGCTACCTCTAATTTATTAACTTCGAAAAAATTTTAACACAATTATTTAATTTTGTCTATATATTATTGTTATTTAGAAAATCTTTCTTCCTTTGTTTTAGTTGTAAAATAAAAAAACGCAGAAGCTCCTGGACCAACATGAGCACCAACTACAGGTGAAATTTGAGCTTTAGTATATCCATCTGGTAAAATATCTTTTAAATATTGTTCTAATAAATTTACATTTTCAATATGATTTGAATATCCAAATTCCATTGGAAGTGTAGAATCTATTGGTACATTTTTAATTATATGTTCCTTTAATTTTAAAAATGCTTGTTTTAATCCTCTTATTTTTTCTATTGGAGTTAATTTTCCTATAGCATTTAATTCAATAAGTGGTTTAATTTGAAATAAATTACCAAATAAAGCAGATGTTTTACTTAATCTTCCTAATCTAAATAAATATTCTAATGTATCAGGAACAGATAAAAATTCAACATGATCTATTAAATATTCAATATAATTTTTTAATTCTTCTTTTGTTGAATATTCTTTTTTTAATATTGAATATATAATAATTTTTACAGCACCTAATGCAGTTTTAGAATCTAAGATAATAGAATCTAATCCATTCACATCTTCTGCTGCAATTCTTGCAGAATTTAAAGTTCCAGATAGACAACCTGCAATAGGAAGAACAACAGCTATTTCACCATTTTTTACGCATTCTTTAAATGCTTCTTCAAATAATGCAGGTGATACTAATGTTGATTTTGGCATTTCCTTTTTTTCCATAAATTTGGAAATCATTAATTTTTTTTGTTCTGATGATTCAAATAATAATTCATAGAAATCATCAGTTGTTATATCTATTCCATCCCTATAAGTTTTTTCTTTATATTCTAAGTTCAAAGGCAAAACAGTTATTCCCAATTTATTAGCCTCATCAGGTAATATACCAGATGAAGAATCAGTTATAATTTTATACTTAATCATAATACAACACCTTTTTTAATAATTACTGAAATATTATATCACTTAAAAAATAAATATCAACTTTATTATTTTTTTAACAATTTATTACCAAAACTTCTCTGTTTTTAAACTTCTTTTTAATAATTCTTCTAATCCTTCTTTAGCATTTAGTTTCCCTGTTACAACATCATATGAAGCATTTATTATTGGCAATTCTATATTATATTTTTTACCTATTTCATATCCTGCTAATATCGCTCTTATACCTTCTACTGATTGGACAACTTCACCTTCTGCTTGCTTAACATTCATACCTTGACCAATTTTTAATCCACATTGAAAGTTTCTAGAATTCATTGAAGATGCAGTAACTATTAAATCTCCAATTCCAGATAAGCCATAAACAGTTTCCATTTTACCACCTAATGCTTCTGTGATTAAAATTATCTCTTTAATTCCTCTTGTTATTAAAAAAGCTCTAGCATTTTCACCTAATCCCATTCCAGATGCAACACCTGATACAATAGCAATTGCATTTTTCATAGAACCACCACATTCAACTCCAATAACATCATCTGATGTATAAACTCTTATATATTTATCATTTGAAAAAATTTGTTGAACCTTTAAAGCTAATTCAAAATTTATTGATGCAGCAACTAAGCTTGTAACTTTTCTTAAAATAACCTCTTCTGCATGGCTTGGACCAGATAATACAACATATCCTTCAAAATATTTTTTTGAAATTTCTTCATCTACTATTTGACTTACTCTATATGAAGTTTCAGGCTCAATACCTTTTGAAACATTAATGAATAATTTTTTTGATTTTATTATTTCATTAATTTCATGCAAAACTTTTCTCATAACTTTAGTTGGAACACATAAAATTATAATATCGCTAAAATTAAGTGCTTCTTTTAAATCTAATGTTGCTTTAATATTTTCAGGTATTTTTAAATCAAAAAAAGGATGAATATGTAAATTATTAATTTTATTTACAAATTCTTCATTTACATCTCTTATTAAAACATCATTTCCATTATCAGATAAAACTTGTGCAAGTGTTGTTCCCCAAGAACCACCACCAATTATTGAAATGTTCATTTTAATCCCTCTTTCTAAATTCTAATTTTATAGGAGTAGCATAAAAATCAAAATTCTTTCTAATTTGATTTTCTAAATATCTATAATATGAAAAATGTAAAAATTTTGGATTATTAACAAAAAATGAAAATGTTGGAGGCTCGATGCCAACTTGTGATACATAATAAATTGATATTTTTCCACCATTAAATTCACTTGCAGGAAACATCAAGCATGCATCAGATATTATATCATTTAAAACTGATGTTTGAATTCTTGTATGATATGCAATATAAGCTTGTTCAATCGCAGGAATTAATGTTTGAACTCTTTTGTTTTCTTTAGCTGATAAAAATACAATTGGTGCATAATCTAAATATTTAAATTTTTCTTTAATATCATCTATCCATTTTTGCATTGTTTTAGAATCTTTATCTACTAAATCCCATTTATTAACAACTATAATACATGCTTTATTATATTCATCTAAATATTGTCCTACATGTAAATCTTGATCAATTATACCAGTTGATGCATCTAAAACTAAAACTACAACATCAGATCTAATAATAGCATCTATTGATCTTATAACTGAATATTTATCAACATTTTCATATATTTTGCCACGTTTTTTTAACCCTGCAGTATCAATTACAACATATTCTTTACCATTTGATTTAAAACGAGTATCAATTGTATCACGGGTAGTTCCAGCAACATCTGATACAATAACTCTATTATCATTTAATAAAGTATTTGTTAAAGATGATTTTCCAACATTAGGTCTTCCAATAAGGCAAAATTTAATTGCATCATCATCTTCTTTAAAAGAAGATTCTTTTATATTTTCTAAAACCTTATCTAATAAATTACCAATACCTATTCCATGAGCAGATGATGTAGGAATAGGCTCACCAAATCCTAATGAATAAAAATCATAAATATTTTCTTTGAATTTTTGATCATCAACCTTATTTACAGCAAGTAAAACAGGTTTATTTGTTTTGTATAATAATTTTGATATATATATATCATCATCAGTCACACCACTACGACAATCAACAACAAAAATAATTACATCAGCTTCATCCATAGCTATTTCTGCTTGTGCTTTTATTTCTGTTAAAAAAGGAGCATCACTAAGTTCAATGCCCCCTGTATCAATTACAAAAAATTCTTTACCAAGCCAACTACCTTTAGAATATATTCTATCCCTTGTTACACCTGGCTGATCATCAGTAATGGATAATCTTTGACCAATTATACGATTAAATAATGTAGATTTTCCAACATTAGGCCTGCCTACAATCGCAACTTTAGCCAACATAATATCACCACCAATAAATTTATTTATCTAAAACATCTTTAAACATTTCACCTAAATTAGAATTTGCATTTTCACTATCTTCATTTAAATATTTTTCAAATTCTTTTCTAGATTCAATTTCTTCATATTTTTTTATTGAAAGTTTTAAACGCCATTCTTTAGGATTAATTTCAATAATTATAGCCTTTGCCTCATCACCTATAGCATAAAATGCTGATAAATCTTTTTTACCTTCACTTAATGCCTCACTTAAAGGTATAAAACCATCAACTCCTATAGCATCAACATTTAATCCTGCATCTGTAATTGAAGTGATTTTTACATCAACAACATCACCAACTTTTGCATCTACTTTCTCCCATGGATTATCCATTAATGCTTTTCTAGATAAGCTAACCTTTTCTTTTGAATCATTTAAACCAATAATTGCAACATCTAATACATCACCAATTTTTACAACATTTGCTAAATTATCATTAGGGTTATGTGAATATTCTGATCTATGTAATAATCCTTTTAAATCAGGAGCAATCTCTAAAATTAATCCAAATCCTGTTTTTTCAACAACTTTACCACTTATTTTATCAGATATTTTATGTTCTTTAACAAAAGCCTCATAAGGTGTATCAATTAAAACTTTTCTTGAAAATTCTAATTTGTTATTTTCATCTTTTTTAATAACTTTAACATTAAATACATCACCATTTTTTATTTCTTTTTGAATATCAACAAATTTATGAGAATAATCTTTTGCTCTTAATAAACCTTGAACCATTCCATATTTTAAAAATGCGCCATATTTTTCAACTTTAACAACTTTAGCTTCTATAACATCACCAACATTTATTTTAGATAATTCTAAAGATTTTGCTTCTTGATATTCTAAATCCAATAAAGCTTTTCTAGAAGCAATAGGTTTTTTATTTTCTTCTTTTGCAGGAAGAATAATAACTTCAATTTTATCACCAATTTTAGTATCTGCTCCAGCAACACTTTTTGGCATAAAAATTGAATTCCCATTATAATCAACCATATAGCCTTGATTAACTTCTTTTTTTACTGTAACATTTACCTTTTTACCTGTTTTTGATGCCTCAATAACATTTTTATAATTTTCTTCGCTTAATTGATGTAATCTAGAAACAAAAATCTTTTCATCATCAATTTTTGTTATTTGACATTTAATTTTATCTCCTTTATTTACTAAACCTTTAAAAGATGTAATTGTTTTATCTGTTGTATAATGATCTAAATGCATCTGAGCTTCAGTAAATTGCTTAATATCAAGATAAATTTTATCATCTTCAATTTGGACAACTTCTCCTTCAACAACATCCTTTACTTTTAATTCTTTAGTATCTAATTCAAAATTTTCCATACTATATAACCTTCCATTTATAAGATTTATTATTTTATCAACAACCTCATCAATAGTAAGTGAGGTCGTATCAATCAAAATAGCATCATTTGCTTTTTTTAAAGGTGCTATTTTTCTTGTTGAATCTTTAAAATCTCTTTCTTTTATTTCATTTAAAATAATATCATAATCAGATTCTAAACCAGCTAATTCATTTTCCTTACATCTTCTTTTTGCTCTTTCTTCAGCAGAAGCTGTTAAAAATATTTTTAAATCAGCATTTGGCATTACTATAGTGCCAATATCTCTTCCATCTACTATAACTTTACCATTTTCACATGATTTTCTTTGAAAAAAAACCATTTTATCTCTTACTTTTTTTATTTTAGATGAAGTAGAAACATTTAAAGTGACATCATCTGTTCTAATTTCTTTTGAAACATCTTTATTATTTAAATAAATTTTATCATCTTTATAAATAATTGAAATATTATCTAAAAAATCATATTCATCTTCATTTTCTAAATTTATTTTTCTTCTTATAGCTTCTAAAGTAACAGCCCTATACATAGCGCCAGTATCTAAATGAGTAAATCCTAGTTTTTCTGCAACTATTTTAGAAATACTAGATTTACCAGAACCAGCTGGACCATCAATAGCAACGATGAAATTATTCATAAATAATTTAACCCCTTATTAATATAATTTTATCATATTTTAATACTTTTTACAAACTATAAAGCACTTTAATCTCATGCGGTTTTAATGGCCTATATTCGCCAACTTTTAGATTATCTAATGTAATGCCACCAAATGATACTCTTTTTAATTTTTTTACACTATACCCTACAGTTTCACACATCTTTCTTACTTGACGATTTCTACCTTCAGTTATAGTTAACGAAATTAAGCAAGAATTATTTTTTTTATCAATATCTAAAATAGCTATCTTAGCTCTTTTTGTCATTTTACCATCAATCATTACGCCTTTGATTAATTTATTAACAGCATTTTGATCAATTATACCATCAAGTCTTGCATGATATGTTTTTTCAATTTCTTTAGCTGATTTAGTTAATTTGTAGGATAATGTTCCATCATTAGTTAATAATAAAACACCTGATGTATCATAATCTAGTCTTCCAACAGGAAAAATTCTTTCTTTTTTATCTTCTAAAGAAATTAAATCCATAACTGTTCTTCTTCCTAATTTATCTGATACAGCTGTTAAATAACCAGTAGGCTTATTTAACACATAATAGACCAAATTTTCTTTGTCTAATACTTTATCATCAACTACAACAACATCTTTTGGACCTACCTTCGTTCCTAACTCGGTTACTACTATTCCATTTACTTTTACTCTTCCAGATGCTATGATTTCTTCTGATTTTCTACGTGAAGCAACACCAGATTGTGCCATAACTTTCTGAAGTCTTTTTTTATTATCATCCACGACAATCACCAATCGATATTATACTTTAAATATCTTTAAAATACAATTAAGTTTCAACATAAAAATATTTAAAAATAACAAAATAATGATATAATAATTTTACATATTAAAAAAAGGAGTGATAAATTATGTATAATAAAAATGCATGGGAAAAATATGATCAAGATTCATTAAATGATTTGATGAAATTTAATGAAGGATATAAAGAATTTCTTTCATATGGTAAAACTGAAAGATTATGCATTAAAAAGGCAATTGATATTCTAAATGAAAATGGATTTAAGGATATCAAAGCATTTAAAAATTTAAAAAAAGGCGATAAGGTTTATATAACAAATAGAGAAAAAAATATTTGTGCTTTTATTATTGGTGAGGAACCGATGGAAAAAGGAATTAATATATTAGGTGCTCATATAGATTCACCAAGATTAGATTTAAAGCAAAATCCATTATATGAAAAAAAAGGTTTTACTTTATTAGATACACATTATTATGGTGGAATTGTTAAATATCAATGGGTATCTATACCTTTAGCATTGCATGGTGTTATTTATAAAGAAAATGGAGAAGAAATAATAGTCAATATTGGTGAAAAAGACGATGATCCTGTTTTTGTTATTTCAGATTTACTTCCTCATCTTGCAGCAGAAAAAAATGCAAAGCCTGCATTAAAAGTAATTGAAGGTGAAGGATTAGATATTACTTTTTCTTCTATTCCATTAAAAAATAATGAAAAAAATGCATTAAAAGAAAATGTATTAAAAATTTTAAAAGATAATTTAAATATTGATGAAGAAGATTTTGTGTCAGCAGAAATTGAAGTCACACCTGCAGGTAAAGCAAGAGATTTAGGAATAGATAGATCATTAGTATTAGGATATGGACAAGATGATAGAATTTGTGCATATACTTCTTTAATGGCAATTATTGATGCTGGACAATCTAAATATACAACATGTGCATTTTTAGTTGATAAAGAAGAAATCGGTTCTGTTGGTGCAACAGGTGCTCAATCTGATTGGTTTGAAAATGTTTTAGCAGAATTAATATCTAAATTAGAAAATTATTCTGATTTAAAATTAAAATCATGTTTAAGTAAATCAAGAATGCTTTCATCAGATGTTTCAGCAGGATATGATCCATTATATCCTTCAGTATTTGAAGAAAAAAATGCTGCATATGCTGGTTCTGGAATTGTATTTAATAAATATACTGGTGCAAGAGGAAAATCAGGCTGTAATGATGCTGATCCAAAATTTTTAGCTCAAGTTAGATCAATTATGAATAAAAACAATGTTAATTATCAAACTGCAGAGCTAGGTAAAGTAGATATTGGCGGAGGCGGTACTATTGCATATATATTAGCAAATAAAAATATGTATGTTCTAGATGCTGGTGTACCTATTTTATCAATGCATGCCCCTTGGGAGATTGCATCCAAAGTTGATGTATATGAAGCATATAAAGCATATATGGCTTTTGCAAAAGAGGCAAAAGAAATTGATTAATTACTCAAGTAATTAGATTTACATATAAGGCAAATAACCTAAGGATCTTTTGTTTTTTATATAAAAATAAAATTCCTTTATATATTTATACATCTAAAAAAAATGGAATGTGAATAGCACATTCCATTTTTTGATAATTTAAATTTTATAAATTTTCAATTTCTTCTTTAGTTAGGCCAGTTGCTTCTATAATTGTATCAATTTCTACATTTAAGGA
>CAJOQR010000036.1 GCA_905236965.1 uncultured Acholeplasmatales bacterium
AAAGATATTCTGCATTATTAACAGATGCAATTAGAGCAAATATTTTGCAATATTATGGTTATAAAACACAAGTATTAGAATTTGTTGATTTTGAAAATTCACCTAAAAATATATTAATTAGAGCTCAATTAACAAATAATGGAAAAAATGAAAAAATAAAAGAAGAAATAACAGAAACAATAAAAAAGTTTGGTATAAACCAAACTCTATATAATCTTGAATTTGAAAAATAAGCTTTTTGCTTATTTTTTTATATATTCAATAAAATCATTATAATATTTAATTGCTTCATCTTCATTAAAAATTTTTGCCCAATTTACTCTTTTTTCTAAATTAACATTTTTACTATATTCATAAAATCTTGCTGTTAAATATCTTTTTGTTGAATGCCAATTTGCAAACCCTTTTGAATTTATATGATCACCAATAACACAATCTATAAATGCAACCAAGCCATAATCTCTCCAAGGTCTTGCTAAAAAAATAGAATCTTTTGTATTTGTTTGATTTATTAAATTGCATTTATAAAATAAAAATCCAAATTTAGTTAATTTATCATGTGATGGCGCAGATATATAGCCTGTGTTATTATCTTTATTTTTATCAATTGATATTATATTACATTCATTAAAAAGAGCTGTAGCAGATCCAAATATGAAATCAACATCACCATAAATATCACAATTGTTATATATTTGTTTAGATGGATTTCCTTTTAAAAAATTTTCTTTTAAAAAGCCTTTATGTCTTTCAATTAAATCTTTTGGTAATGGTCCAGTAAAAAGAGTGTCTTGAGCACTTTTTAAAATTATATTATTGAATTCTAAATTATTACCATCAGCATGTAAAGCAACTGCCTGGCCATATTTATTAGATGGAATTGAAGAATTTTCTATTGTTAAATTTTCAATTTTAACATTATCAGCTGTAATTGCAACAGTAAAAGTTCTAAAAGTGTTACATTCATTATAATCGCTCATTATTTTGTGAAAAAAATCTTTATTTCTGATTATTACTTCATTTTTATTCTCACCAATAATAGAAATTCCTTCAACATTAATGATGACTTTTTCGTTATAAATACCTTTAGAAAGCATAATTTTATCATTTTTATTACACATCTTTAATGTATCGTTTATAGAATTAGCTGGCGTCAAATTATATATCATTAATTTTCCCTCCTTTTTACTTTTATAATTATAGCATAAAATGTCGATATTTACACTTTTAAAGCCTAATATAATTAGTTTTGTTAGTATAAAAAGTTATTTGTTTTCTATTGACTAATATTTCTCTCAATGGTAAAATAAATTATGAATTATGAAAACGCTTATTGATATAGGTGTGTTCATTTGGGGAGAAAGTTGTATGATTAAAAGAATTATTACTATCGGCGATTCGACGATGCAATTTAACAACTTTTCCAAATTTCCACAAACCGGTTGGCCACAGGCTTTAGATAGGTTTGTGAAAGTCCCAATTATAAATTTTGCTAAAAATGGAAGAAGTACAAAAAGCTTCATAGAGCAAGGTTTATTTAATGAGGTATTGGATGAAGTAAGAAAAGACGATTTAGTTTTAATTGAATTTGGTCACAATGACTTAAAGAAAGCTGATCCATTAAGGTATACTGAAGCATATGGTTCATATCAGGAAAATTTGAAATATATGGCATTTGAAATTATAAAAAAAGAAGCTAAGGTTATTTTATTAACTCCTGTAACTGAACGTAAATTTGAAAATGGTGTTTTAGTTAATACACATGGAGAGTATCCAAAAGCAGTTATAGATTTAGCTATAGAAAATAATTTAGATTATATTGATTTATTTGCTAAAACTAGGGAGAAAGTAATAGCTTTAGGAGAAGAAAAATCCAAAAGTTTATATATGAATTTCGAATCTGGAATTTATGAAAATAAAATTAGTGGATTAGATGATGACACTCATCTAAGATATGATGGTGCATTTATGGTTGCTGATTGTTTTTATAAAGAAATGAAAAGATTAAATCTATATCCAGAGATTTTTATAGAAATATCTAACTAGGGGGCAATATGAGAAGAAGTTTAAAATCATATATGCTTATAGATTTAACGATGCTCATAATTATAGGCTCTATACTAGAAGGCGTAGTAACTTATATGTCAGGATTAGTATTAAATTCTGCAGCAACAGTTAGTATTTCTCTTCTTATAGTTTTATTAGCACTTGCAAGGTGGAATTTGTGGGGACTTATAACAATTCCTTTCTTAGCACTTGCAACAATAATTGGTGGTAGATTAAGCCCTATCCCATATTTTGCTAGTGCATATGAATGGAGAGCTTATATATCAATCGTTATTGGTCTTTTATTCACAGGATTTAGTGTCATAGTTTTTAAGAAAAAAGGAACTATGATGTTAAAGAAAAATTATGTATTAGTTCTTTATATACTTATAAATTATATTGTTTATAATTTGATTCAATTATTATCTTATGAACTTTTATATAATATATTTTCATCTCCTGAAGGATGGAATTTAATAACTTATACAAGTTATCTTGATTCTAGCGATGGAGAGCTTGTTACAGTCAATGTTGCAAATTTTATGACAAATGGATTTATATATAATTTATTTGGTTTAGCAATTGCAATAATTGGTGGTTTTATTTTAAGATCTCAAGAAGCATTCGGCAATGTTACTGAAAAGCTTTTAGAAGATAAAAGATTAGCAGAAGAAATTAGAAAAAATGATGAAGAATTTTATATTCCTGATATAGATGAGAAGGAAATAAAAGATGATTCAAATATTTCTGCTGAAAAAGAAAATGAATCTAGCGACACAATAGATTCTAAATAATTTAAGTTTTAAAGGATGGTGTGTTAAAAAATGCAAAAAGTTGTTGAACGAGATCAAAATGTCGTTAACGAAGTTGAACGTTCCAAGTGGAAAAGAGTAGGATTAAATCTTGCAAAAGATTGGCGTTTGTATGTTCTATTAATTCCAATGCTTGCATTCTTAGTTTGTTTTAAATATTTACCTATTTATGGTATATTAACAGGCTTTAAATGGGGCGATGATGCTGATGTTCTTTATAATTCTCAATGGTGTGGTTATAAATGGTTAGAAAATATTTTCTTCGGAGATTCAGCACCTGTATTCTGGAGATCATTTAGAAATACATTCGTAAATAGTATGTATGGTTTAGTTGTTGGTTTCCCTATTCCTATTTTCTTAGCTTTATTATTTAGTGAAGTTAAAGCATTAGGTTATAGAAGTTTCTTACAGGTATGTGCTTATCTTCCTCACTTTGTATCTTTAGTTGTTATAACATCAATTATTGGTTTATGGTGCGAAGGTGAACATGGTTCTTATGATGGTGGTATGTTATATCAAGCAATGAAATCAATTGGTTGGACAGTTGCTGATGATGGTGCTACTGTAAATACAGCAACATTGTTATCACAACCTAAATTCTTCAGACCAATATATCAAATTTCTGGTATTTGGGAAGGCGCTGGTTATGGTTCAATTGTTTATTTCGCAGCAGTTTTAGCTATTTCACCAACAAGCTATGAAGCAGCTAGAATTGATGGTGCATCAAAAATGCAACAAATTAGATATATTACAATGCCAGGTATGGCACCTACATTATCAATCATGTTAATTACACGTATTGGTCATATCTTAACTGTAGGTTATGAAAAAGTAATCTTATTAATTGGTGATAAAGAAAAGGCATGGGAAACTGGTGATATCATTTCTACATTAGTTTATCGTATGTCTGGTAGAGATAGTGCTACTGCAGGTGATGCTATACCACAAATTGGTATTGTTGCCGATTTATTTAATGGTATCATTGCTATGTGTCTAGTATTAGGTGCAAACGCAATTAGTAGACGTGTATCTTCTACATCATTATTCTAAGAGGAGGTAATCGCTATTATGAAAAGATTAGATAGATCAGAGATTATCTTCAAAATTGTCTCTTATGTATTATTAACATTATTTGCATTATGTTGCTTATATCCATTTTTATATATCTTATCTGCATCTGTTTCTTCAAAAGAAGCTGTAGATGAAGCTAAAATTGTTTTATGGCCTATCGGCTTTCAATTAGAAACATATGCTTACGTTTTCCAAGAAAAATCTTTCTGGTTAGCATATTGTAACTCATTTTATATTACAATGTATGGTACTTTAGTATCAATGCTAGTTGCTATAACTGGTGCCTATGCATTATCTAAACCTAGATTAATGTTTGGTCGTGGTTTTAACTTCATGTTAGTTTTCACAATGTGGTTTAATGCTGGTATGATTCCAAATTTACAAAACTTCATTAGATTTGGTGTTAACAATCGTGAAATGTTTATTGTTGCATTAGGCTTTAGTGCATTTAATATTATCTTATTAAGAAATTATTTCGCTGGTATTCCAACAGAAATTGAAGAAGCTGCAACAATTGATGGCGCAACTGAATTCCAAATTTTATCTAAAGTATATATTCCAATGTCAAAATCATCTATAGTAACTGTTGCAATGTTCTATGCAGTTGCTCGTTGGAATGGTTATATTTGGGCTTTGATGTTATTAAGTGAAGATGATCAACCTTTAACTGTTTATATCAAAGTTAGAATCGCAGCAATTATAAGAGCTGCTGATGAAGGTGTTGAATTATCATATTCAACATATGCATTACAATATGCATTTATTGTATGTTCTATCATTCCTATCATCGTTATTTATCCTAAGCTACAAAAATACTTTGCAGCTGGTGTAAACGTTGGTGGAGTTAAAGAATAAAGAAAAAAGATAGAAGAAAGAAAAGGAGAAGAAAAAAATGAAAAAAAGAAATTTCGCTTTATGCGGACTTGCTGCTATAGCTGCTTTATCAATTGCAAGCTGTGGCGACAACAACCCTGACACACCTGATAATTCAGATGATGAACAACCACTTGAATATTTAGGCGACGTTGATGTTCATTTGAACTACAATGGTGTTCAAGGTGTTACTTATCGTGGAACTGCTGGTACTTCATGGTCAAATGCAGTTGATGGTGTTACATACACTAATGGTAAGTTACTTCCAACTTGGGAAGCATTTGCAAAAAATTGTAATATAACTATAAGAGAAGCTTGTGGTTATAATGCAACAAAGGATGCTGATAGTTATACTGCTGTTACTGGTAATAACTTTAAATCAGATACTGATTCAAGTCAAATGATTGACTTATTCTACAACACAACATCTAATATTAATAAGATGGGTTCTTCAAATCAAGCTGTTGATTTAACATCTTATATTGAAGCTGGCAAAATGCCTAATTTCAAGAAATATCTTGATGAAAATCAATCTGTAAAAGAAGAAATTACTTCTAATGGTAAGATTTTCTTTACTCCATATTTCGATTCTTACAACGATGTTGAAAGAAATTTAGTTATGGATACTACAATTGTTGAAACTGTTTTAGATAACGCATCTGCTGCTTATGACACTGGTAAGACAAATGGTACTGGTGGAATTGATTCTAATGTAGTTGGCGATGTTAAATATCAACCATTTATTGATGCTAATAAGAACTATCCTCAAGCATCAACTACTGTTAAAGTTTCTGTAAATGGAACTGCAAAGAACATTACTATTAAGCAAACTGATAATATTATTAAACAACAAAATGCTTTATTATCAGAAGGTGCTACTGGTAAGCAATTAGCTGATCAATTAAGAAATTATTTAACTGCTGCATTTGGTGATGAAGTTGGTTCAGGTAAGACTTATTCAAAACTTTCTGAAATTTATACTTCTGAAGCTGCTGCATATAATGTTGATGAATTAATCGCTTTAATGCGTGTTGTAAAAGCTAACCCAGGTTTAATTACTGGTGATGCTGATAAAGAAGTAGAAACTTTATTCCCTCGTGGACAAGCTGCAAACCGTATTCAAAATATGTTACATTTTGCTCAAGTTTGGGGTGTTCAAGGTTTAGTTTCTGAAAAAGACTTCTTATATTATTTACAAGATGGTACATTAAATGATGCAAGAACTACTCAAGCATCTTATGATGCATTAGATAATTTAGCTGCTATTTATGCTGAAGGTTTAATCGTTAAAGATTTCTGGTATTATTCAGATTCTGCAAAAGATGGTAACTATTATTTAAATAAATATTTCAAGAAATCTAAATCTGATTATAGCTATGGTTTAATGGAATATGATTATATTGCTACACAATGTGTTGCAAATGACGCAGTTGATGGTATTGGTACTAAATCAGAAGATAGAGCTGCAGCTGTTCAAGGTGTTAAAGTACAAGGTATTAAACCTATTTTACCTCCACTAACTATGTGGCCAACTGAAAAAACTGCTAAGCATGATCAAGCTTTAAGTGACTTCACTGGTAAGACTTTATTACGTCACTATGATGAAAACAGAACTATTAAAGGTAATTCTTGGTGTATTCCTGCAACATCTGATAATATTGATGGTGCTTTAAGATTAATGGATTACTTATTCTCTGATATGGGTCTTTATATTCAAGACTTTGGTCCTGAACAATATTGGTCTAACGCAGCAGCAGTAAAAGCTGATCCAGCTAATGTTACTCCTATTATGTCAAATGCTCAAAAAGGTATGTGCCAAGCTTCTAACTTAGACTTCTGGACATATATGAGAGCATGTATGGGTTCAACTCATGGTATTGGTCATGTTAGAACTACTGCTATTCAAGTTCAAGCTACAAATGCTTATGGTCAAATTGGTTATAATGCATTAGAAAATGCATTTGCTGATGGCGCATGTGATTTATCATTAGTTGATAAAGATGGCGATAATAAGTCTGGTACTGTTACATGGAATACTTCAGTTCCTGTAAATAATTATTCTGGTGCTCCTGCTGCTAAGTCTGAAGCTGCAAACTCTTATGATGCTGTTGTTTCATTCTGGTCACAAGATAAGAATAAAGATGTTCCAGTTGGTTGGGTATATGCAGTTGCTAATGGTGGTTGGACAGCTTTAGCTGGCACAGCTCCACTTGGAACTACTGCTAACTCAAATGTTGCTTATACAAAAGCTGATGTTATTAGTCAACAAGACCCATTAAATAAGTTATATTTATATGCATATGCAACTTCATTAAATAATAACTTTAATGTAAATACATTTGTTGCAGATTATACTAAAACTGCAGCTTAATTAAAAATAATTATTGAATTTTTAATAGTTTGTTATGTGTAGGGGAAATCCCCTACACAAATACAAACTTAAGGAGGTTAAAATGAATTTTTTAACGAAACATAGTAAAGCAATTTATTATATATATGGTATTTTAATTGCAGTAATGATTTTTGCAGGATTGTTTTATGCATCTCAATACTGTGATGTTAGAGTACTTTATTCATTAAGTGGAGATAGCGTTGAAATTTTACCTGGAACTGCTGATAATTTAAATAGATCTAATAGATATGTATTTGAATATTTTGCAGCTGGAAATTTAAGCTCTCTTGGCTTTTCATCAAATTTTGATGATTATTCTCATATAGTTTATGACTTTCAAATTTTATTAAGTCATGTTAATGACTTGATAATAATTTTAGGATTAGTTTCTCTAATCTGCTTTGCAGGTTTATTGGTTTTATCAAATCATTCTAGAAGAATTTATTATAAATCTAATTTAGTAGGTGGTGCTATATTACCTTTAATTGTTGCTATATTAACAATAATTCTTTTAGTTAATAATTTAAGCGTTATGGGTGTTTTTAATGAAAATTATGATTTATTTAATTTTGTTTCATTATTGCAAGGCGATAACCAAATTTATAATTCTCAAATGGCAAGTTCAGAATTAATTAATAATTTTACATGTAATTCAACAACATTCGCTTTATTTATGATTTTGTTTATTATTGTAATTGCTTATTCTATATTCTTAATTGCATATGCTTGTATAAAATATAAAGCAACTGCAGAAGAAAGAGCTGAAATTTTGAAAAAGGCGGTAGGTAACAATGATTAATGAAGTTGACAATAATAATTCTCTTAATCAAATGTCAGATCTTGAGCATGATAAAAATCAGCTTGAGATGATGCGTTATAGAGAGAATCGTTTATCTTATAATATTGGTATAATTGGTATATTTTCAAGTTTATTAGCTTGTTTTATATGCTTAAATAGTACAAATCCGATTACAGCTGTTGTTGTAATAAAGGTTTTATTAAATATTGTAATTTTGTTAGGCGGATTTTTATGTATTGAAAAATCTAAGGCTTATTCAAAACAAGCATCAATTGGTTTAATTGTTTTTGGTGCCGTTTGTTTTGCAAGAATTTTCTGGATTCCACTTCAATTATTAACATATTTTCCTAAATATATGGCTTATATTAACGGTAGTTCTACTGATAAAACGTTTGAAAAATATTTAGGAAAAACTATAACTAGTGCATATTCAGGTGCAGCTGATTCAATTAGATGGTTACCAGCAAGTGGTACTTTCAGAGGTGTATTTGCAATAATATTCTTATTAATTGCTGCTGCTGCATTTATTGGCGCTGGTGTTATAGGTTATATTCGTTCTACAAAATTAAGTAATTACTTAGATAGTTTAAAGGTAAATGAGTAAGGAGGTAATTAAAAATGTCTGCTGATGTAGTTTTAACTGATGTTAATAAGGTTTATCCTAATGGCTTCCATGCTGTTTACGATTTTAATATTGAAATTCAAAAAGGTGAATTTATTGTTTTATGTGGACCTTCTGGCTGCGGTAAATCAACTACTTTACGTATGATTGCTGGTTTGGAAGAAATTTCTTCTGGTACTTTAGAAATTAATGGTAAAAAGGTTAACAATGCTGCTCCTAAGGATAGAGATATTGCAATGGTTTTCCAAAACTATGCATTATATGCACATATGACTGTTTACCATAATATGGCTTTCTCTTTAACTATTAGAAAATATGATCCAGTTGAAATTCATGCAAGAGTTATGAAAGCTGCTGAAATTTTAGGATTAGTTCCTTATTTAAATAGAAAACCAAAACAATTATCTGGTGGTCAACGTCAACGTGTTGCAGTTGGTCGTGCTATCGTTCGTGATCCAGTTGTATTCTTATTAGATGAACCATTATCAAATCTAGATGCTAAATTACGTGGATCAATGCGTAAAGAATTAATGCAATTACATGAAAGATTAAATGCAACATTTGTATATGTAACACATGACCAAATCGAAGCTTTAACATTAGCTTCTAGAATTGTTGTTATGAAAGATGGTTATGTTCAACAAATTGCTACACCTAAAGAAATGTTTGATAAACCAGAAAATTTATTTGTTGCCGGATTCATTGGAACACCTCCTATGAATTTTGCAAATGGTGTTATTGATGATAATGTTGAATATTTTGAACATATTTCTGGTATTAAATTAAAATTATCTGAACATCAACAAGAAATTTTAGGTAATTATGCAGGTAAGCCTGTAATTATGGCATCTCGTGCTGAATATATTTTCGTAGATGATGCTTCATTAGCTAAAAATCCAAATTCAACATTTGACTTAAAAGTTGATTATACTGAATTTTTAGGTGCTTATAATTTGGTTTATGGTACTATTGGTGAAGAAAACGTAATCGCTAAAGTATATAGTCGTGATGAAATCAAAGCTGATACTTTAAAAGCTTGTTTCGATATGGAAAAGATTCATTTCTTTGATGTTGAAACTACTAAGAGAATTAGATAGGAGGTTCATCATGGAAAATAATAGATATGAAGAAGTAGAAAAGAAAGAAAATAAATTTGTAGCTGTTTTTAAATCTTTTGGTAAATATTTATCAAAAGTTTGGAAAGATTTTATAGCTTCTTTTAGATATAATAATATGAAATTAGCAGGTTGGTTAATCGCTGTTCCTGGTATTTTCATTGGTTTCTTCTTACAATGGCACGCTCCTGCTGTTAAACAAATGGCATTTGATCGTACTGTTTGGGATGATGCTACATCTTCTTTAATTAAAACTAGTTATATTGGTTTTGACTATACAGGTATTGCATTATTTATTTTAATGCTTGCTGGTATTTTAAATATATTTGGTGCTGCATCTGTAATTGGTAAGAAGAATTTAGGTTCTGTTGTTAAAGCAACTATATTCACTGGTATTATTGTTATCGCTGGTGGTGCATATTTATTTGCTATTTTCTTTTATCAATCTTTAATTAGCAAAGGTAGTATTAATACTGGTATTGAGAACTTTAGCATATGGGGCGATACTAATTTTATAATGTCTATAATCTCAATCATTATTTCAATGGTTAGTGCTATTGCTGGTTGTGTTTTAGGATTTATAAAATATGATAGAACATATGAGAAGGTTGATAGATAATGAAAAAAGAAGTACAAGACATTAATGATGTTGATCCTTATAAGGTTGATAAGCTTTCTAAGGTTCCATCTTGGTTAATCGTTCTTATACTAAAATATTGGGCAGCTGCGGCTGCCATTTATTTTATAGGAATGGATACTTTTATAATTAATTGGAGTGAGTCTGATAGTATTACTTTAGCAAGTGATGTAGATGTTATGCTATATGAAATATCTCAAGCAATGATTTTAACAATTTTGTTTGGTTTATTTTTAACGATATTTTCTAATTATATAGTTAGACCTTTTGTTCGTATGATGTATAATAGAAGGAATAATACTTATCTATATAATATGGTTAATGTAAAAGGGTTTAAATCATTCTTATTATCTTTAATTTATAATATGCCTCTTTCATTTTTATTAACTGTAATTGTTGTTTGGATGGGATATTATGGTTTGGTTTTAGATCCATTTGGAACTACTGGTGGAACTGGTGTTGAACCTTTTTCTTATGCATTTGTTTATGTTATTGTAGATGCTTTTTGTGTATTTATTAAAGATATAATTGTTAATATTCATCAAAGAGCTAAATATAGAAGGCAAATGAGGAGCGAATAATATGGATTTTAATATTTTATTTAAAAGCTCAACTAGTGTATCTATTGAGATTTTAAACAATGATATTTATAATACAAAAGATTATAATGTTTATTTAAATGAAAAATTAATAATTGAAAATCAAAATAAAAATGTTTTTTCATTATTTAATCTTATTCCAAATACTCTATATAATTTATCAATAATACAAGAAAATGAAAAAATTATTAAAACTTTTAAAACAGATGATGAATATGTATGTTTAAATGTTTTAGATTTTGGTGCAAAAGGTGATGGTAAAAATCTTGATACATCATTTATTCAAGCAGCTATTTTATCATGCCCTGATAATGGAAGAATTTATTTTCCAAAAGGAATTTATTATACAGGTCCACTTTTTTTAAAGAGTAATATTACAATTGAGCTTGCTAAGGATGCTCATCTTTTAGGAGATATAAATCGTAATAATTATCCTATATTACCTGGCGTTAGATATACATCAAATGAGCTTGATGAATATAATTTAGGCTCATGGGAAGGTAATCCTCTTGACACTTTTGCTAGTATAATAACTGGTATAAATGTTTCAAATGTAAAAATTATTGGTGAAGGTATTATAGATGGTAATGCTTCTAATTCTGATTGGTGGATTGATGTTAGAACAAGAAGAATTGCTTGGCGTGGAAGAGGAGTATTTTTGAATCATTGTAATAATATTTCTTTACAAGGAATTACTGTTACTAATACTCCATCTTGGAATCTTCATCCTTATTTTTCAAATGATTTAAAATTTATTGATTTAAAATTGATTAATCCTAAAGATTCTCCTAATACTGATGGATGCGATCCTGAATCATGTAAAAATGTTGATATTATTGGTGTATATTTTTCTGTAGGCGATGATTGCATTGCAATAAAAAGTGGAAAAATATATATGGGTAGAAAGCATAAATTACCAAGTGAAGGATTTAACATTAGGAATTGTTCAATGAATTTTGGACATGGAGCTATTGTTTTAGGAAGCGAAATGTCTGGTGGCATTAAAAATATAACTGTATCTAATTGTTTATTTAATCAAACTGATAGAGGATTACGAATTAAAACAAGACGTGGTAGAGGAAAAGATGCTATAATAGATGGTATTACTTTTGAAAATATTAAAATGGTTAAAGTATTAACTCCTCTTGTTATAAATATGTTTTATTATTGTGATCCTGATGGACATACAGAATATGTTTATTCTAAAGAAAAACTTCCAGTTGATGATAGAACACCATATTTAGGTAAATTTATTTTTAAAGACATTGAATGTAGTGATGTTAATGTAGCAGCTGGAACATTTTATGGTCTTCCAGAAGCTCCAATATCATCAATTGAAATCGAAAATGTGTCATTCGATTATGCAGAAAATCCTAAAGAAGGAATACCTGCAATGATGGATGGGCTTTTACCTATGAAAGGAAGAGGTTTGATATTTAATTATGTTGATAAAGTCAAACTAAAGGATGTCACTTTTAAAGGATTAAAAGAAAAAGAAATAGAAACTATTTCTGTTAATAAAATAATCAAATAAGGCTCTTTGAGCCTTTTTTAATTTTATGATATGATATAATTATATTGGTGGTGATTTTATGATTGATTTAAAAAAATATAAAAATGAAAAATATGCTATATTTCAAGCTAAAATTATTCCTGATACTAAATATGAAATATTAGGCATTTATTCTGCTGATTTAAAAAAAATTGCTAAAGAAAATAAAAATAATTTTGAATATTTAAAAGAAAATCATTACTATTTTGAAGAATATATGCTTCATGCCTTAATTTTAGGCTATATTAAGGATTTTAATTATTTAATTGATAATTTATCTGAATTTATTTATAAAATCGATAATTGGGCATTATGTGATACATTATGTAGTTCTTTAAAAATAACAAAAAAATTTAAAAATGAAATGTTTGAATTTATAAAAAAATTTGATAATTATGGTTATCAAAAAAGATTTTTTCTTGTAATGCTAAAATGTTATTATGTTGAAGAAGAATATTTAAATTATATTTTTTTAAAATTAAATGAGATTAAAACTGATGAATATTATGTTAATATGGCAGCTGCATGGCTTTTATCAGAATGTTATATAAAATATCATAAAGAAACATATGATTATTTATTAAATTCAAAATTAAATGATTTTGCTTATAATAAAGCAATTTCTAAAATTCATGATTCATATCGAGTAACAAAAGAAGAAAAATCAATTTTAGAAAAGTTGAGAAGGAGATAAAATGATTCAAGATATTAAAGATCATAAATATGATTTATATTTTAAAAATTTAAAGCCTAATGAAAATGATATAATTTTGTGTTATAAAAAAAATAAAATTCTTCTTAATGAAGATGAATCTTTCATAAAATATAGTGATGTTTTAAATAAAAATGTTATTTATGGTTTTATGGTTGATGAAAAACCATATTTTATTTTATTAGATGATATTTCAAAAGAAGAATTTGATGTGGCTATATTTAGAGAAATTAAACCTAGTTATAAAGGGTTTATATTAATAACTGGATATCATTTATATAATTTTTATATTAATAATAAATTTTGTGGTAGGTGTGGAAATCAATTTATTCATTCAACTAATTTAAGAAGCTTAATTTGTAATTGTGGAAATGAAATTTTTCCTACAATTTCTCCAGCTGTAATAGTTGGATTATTAAATAAAAATCATGATAAAATTTTATTAACTAAATATCAAAAAGGTCATGGTAATTATGCTTTAGTAGCTGGATATAATGAAATAGGTGAAACATTAGAAGATACCATTAAAAGAGAAGTATTAGAAGAAGTAGGATTGCATGTTAAAAATATTAAATATTATAAAAGTCAACCATGGGGATTAACTAGCACCATTTTATCTGGTTTTTGGGCAGATATAGATGATGAATTAGAATGTCTTAAGGTTGATAATAATGAATTAAAATTTGCTAAATGGTTTTCTAAGGATGAAATAGATATAATAAATGATGGTGCATCTTTAACAAGAGAAATGATAGATTATTTTAAGAATGGAATGAATATAGATTTATGATGCGATTAGATAAAATGCTTGCCCACATGAATTATGGTTCAAGAAAAGAAGTAAAAGAATTAATTAGAAAAGGTTATGTATTAGTTAATGGTAAAATAATTATAGATGATGATTATAAAATAGATGAAATTAATGATGAAATTATAATAGCTAATGAAACTGTAAATTATAAAGATAAGGTTTATATTATGCTAAATAAACCAGATGGATATATATCATCTTGCTTTGATAAAATTTATCCTACAGTTATAGATTTAATAAGTGAATATAATTATATGAATATCTTTCCTGTAGGAAGATTAGATAAAGATACTCATGGTCTTTTATTAATAACAAATGATGGAGAATTAGCTCATAATTTATTATCACCTAAAAAGCATGTAGAAAAAAAATATTATTTAAAATATGAAGGTATTATAACTTTTGAATCTATAAAAAAATTTGAAGAGGGAATAGAAATAGATGATTATAAAACATTGCCTGCAAAATTAATAAATTTAGGATGCAATGAAGCTTATGTAATTATAAAAGAAGGAAAATTTCATCAAGTAAAAAAGATGATGGAAAAAATAGGTTGTAATGTTACATATTTAAAAAGAATTGAATTTGGCTCTTTAAAGCTTGATGAAAATTTAAAAGAAGGAGAATATAGATTACTTACTTTAGAAGAATTAGATAAATTAAAAAACATTGGAGATATTGATTAAATCTCCAATGTTTTTAATTATTTATTAACAAAAATCTTTTTTAATTTAGCAAATCTTGGAAGACCATCCTCTAAAGGTGCTTTAGCAGGCTCTCCTTCGATTAATGGTAAAGCATAATTAATATAATCTTGTGTTAAACCAGTACCATCCTTAGTAATCCATTCTAGTGGTACTTTCTTTTCAGCATTTGCAACTTCTTCTAAAGGTATTTTAATATATTTGCAAACATATTTACCATTAATATATGTTCTTTCAAATCCAATCATATAATCAGTAACACCTGAAACTGCAGCCTTTACAGCCTCAGCTCCAGCTCCAAAAGCTTCTTCAACATCATGTTGAGCAGCTAGATGCTGAGCACAACGTTGTAATAAAGATAATTCTATTGGTCTTACTTTTACGCCTAATTTTTCTTTTAATAAATTAGCTAAAACAGAAGCAGTTCCACCTAATTGTTTATGTCCAAATGAATCAACAGCAACATTGTTTTCAACTAATTCAGGAACATATTTTCCTTCTTTTGTTTTTACACCTTCAGATACAGCAATAATTACTTGTCCATTCTTTTCTTTATAAACCTTTTCTACATCCTTATAAAATTTTTCTAAATCAAAAGGAACTTCAGGTAAATAAATTAAATCAGGACCAGATCCTTTATATGCTGCTAAAGCAGAAGCAGCAGTTAACCAGCCAGCGTTTCTTCCCATTACTTCAACTACAGCAACCATTGGTGTATCATAAACTGTTGCATCACATCTTAATTCCATAAAAGTTGTTGCAACATATTTTGCAGCAGATGCATATCCTGGACAATGATCTGTTTTCCATAAATCATTATCTATTGTTTTAGGTACACCCATACAATAACATTCATAATCATTGTTTTTGAAAAATTTTGATACCTTATTACATGTATCCATAGAATCGTTTCCGCCGTTATAGAAAAAATATCTGATATTATATTTTTTAAAAACTTCTAATAATCTTTTATATTCACTATCATCTTCTTCAAGTGGTTTTAATTTATATCTTACTGAACCTATAGAAGAAGATGGAGTTGTTTTTAAAAGCTCTAATTCTTTTAAATCCTCTTGATTAATATCATAAAATTCTTCATTCAAAATACCTTTTATACCATGTGCAGCACCATAAACTCTAGTGATGTTTGGTTGTTTTAAGGCTTCAATAAATACACCGGCAGCTGATGCATTTATAACTGATGTTGGACCACCAGATTGGCCGATAATTGCGGCCCCCTTTAAATTGTTCATAAGTTTTATCTCCTTTTAAAATTGAGTTATCTACATTTAGATTTTAGGCTAATTTTTAATTAAAGTCAAATGATAAATAAATGTAAACACTTTCTATTAAAAAATATATTGTTTTATAAACTATTATTAAAAAAAATATCAATTTGTGATACAATTATATTGATTTGAAATGGAGTTGTTTTCTTATGATGAAAAAGCAATTTAATTTAAAAACAGGAATAGCTAGCGATAAGATAACAAAAGGTTGTTTAGTATTAGAAGGTGGAGCCTTTAGGGGAGTCTATACATCTGGAGTTTTGGATTTTTTGATGCTACATGATATAAATTTTGAATGTGTTGTAGGAGTATCTGCAGGAGCTTTAAATGGTGTAAATTATGTATCAGGCCAAATCGGAAGATCAGCTTTAATTAATTTAATGTATAGAAATGATTCTAGATATGTGGGTGCTAAGGCTTTAAAAAATAATGGTGGAGTAATTGGCTTTGATTTTATTTTAGGAGATATGGAAAATATACCTTCATTAGATGCTAAAAGATTAATGTTTGGTGGAAGAAGATTTGTTGCGGCTGCATCTAATATGGTTAGTGCTCAAACTGAATATTTTGAAAATAATGAATCAATTGAAAGATTATATAAAGGTGTTCAAGCATCAGCAACAATGCCTTATATATCTAAACCTGTTTTAATAGATGATATTCCATATCTTGATGGTGGATGCTTATCAAGAATTCCATATAAATGGGCTTTGGATCAAGGTTATGAGAAAATTGTTGTTGTTAGAACAAGAGATTTAGAATATAGAAAAAAACCTAATTTTGAATCAAGATATAGAATAAGTAAAAGATTTTTTAATAAATATCCAGAATTTGCTTTAAAAATAGCTCATAGCCATGATGGTTATAATTTAGAATGTGAAGAATTAGAAAAGCTAAATGAAGAAAAAAGAATTTTTATGATATCACCATCAAAACCTATAACAATAGGAAGATTAGAAAAAGATGTTGATAAGCTTTATGATTTATATAATGAAGGTTTAAAAGATATGGAAAATATATATGATAAATTATTAGAATATTTAGAAAGTTAATTAAAATAATATAAATATTTATAATATTTATGGTTTTAAAAAAAATCTTGAAGCAATGATATTTTGTGATATAATTGTATGCGGAGTGATTTTATGAGAATAGGTCTTTTAACATCTGGTGGAGATGCTCCTGGTATGAACGCAACAATTCGTGCTGTTGTTCGTGCTGCAATACATAATGGTGATACTGTTTTTGGAATTTATGATGGTTATCGTGGTTTAGTAGAAGGCAAAATCGTTGAATTTACTAGAAAAAACGTATCTGAAATTCTGAACAAAGGCGGAACTATTTTAGGTACAGCAAGGCTACCAGAATTTACTTATGAAGCAGTGAGAAGACTCGCTGTTGAACAATTGAAAAAGCATGATATTGAATCTTTGATTTGCCTTGGTGGAGACGGCACTTATTCAGGTGCTATTAGACTCCATGAAATGGGAATAAAGACTATTGGTGTTCCATGTACTATTGATAATGATATCGCTTCAACTGATTTCACAATAGGATTTTCTACAGCTTTATCTACAGCATGTGATGCTATTGATAAATTAAGAGATACATCATCATCTCATCAAAGATGTTCAATAATTGAAGTAATGGGAAGACATTGTGGTGATTTAGCATTATATTCAGGAATTTGTTGTGGTGCTGAATATATTATAACTAATGAAACTGGCCTTGATAAAAATAAATTATTGAATGATTTAAAGCAAACTCGCCTAGCTGGTAGACGCCATGCTATTGTTGTAATATCAGAGAACATGACAGATGTTCATCAATTAGCTAAAGAAGTAGAAGCATTCACAGGTTATGAATGCCGTGCTACTATTTTAGGATATGTTCAAAGGGGTGGTACTCCAACCCCAGAAGATCGTTTACTTGCTGCAAGATTAGGTAAGTATGCAGTTGATCTTTTAAAAGAAGGTGTAACAGGAGTAGCTGTTGGAGTAAAGGACAATAAACTTGTTAGTACACCTATTGAGCAAGCATTGGCTATGCAAAATGAGCCAAATGTAGAATTATTTGATGTTGTTAATAAAATATCATAGATGAAAGAGGGATTATTTAAATGAAAAAAACAAAAGTTGTATGTACTATTGGTCCAGCAAGTGAACAAAAAGATTTCTTAGAAAAATTAATTGGAACTGCTGGCATGAATGTTATGAGAATGAATTTATCTCATGGTGATCATGTAGAACAAGGATTTAGAATTAAAAATGTAAAGGCATTAAATGCTGAAAAGGGCTGGTTTACTGGTATGATTCTTGATACTAAGGGCCCTGAAATTAGAACAGGTTATTTAGAAAATGATGAGCCTGTAATGATTCATAAAGGTGATATAATTAGAATAACAATGGATTATTCATATTTAGGAAATGCAAAAAAGATTGCTATTTCATATCCAGGATTATATGATGATATTACAGTTGGCGGAAGAATATTAATTGAAGATGGTTGCTTAACTTTAGTTGTTAAAGAAAAAGATGAAACACATAAAGAATTAGTATGTGAAGCTCAAAATGATAGAAAACTAAAGAACAAGAGAAATTGTAATGTACCTGGTGTTATTTTAAATATGCCTTATATTTCACCAAAGGATAAGGATGATATTGAATTTGCATGTGATCAAGATTTAGATTTCATTGCTGCATCATTTGTTAGAAGACCAGATGATATTAAGCAATTAAGAGCTTTACTTGCAGCAAAAGGAAATACTCATATTAGAATTATTTCTAAGATTGAAAATCAAGAAGGCGTTTCTAATATGGAAGAAATCATTAAATTATCTGATGGTGTAATGGTAGCAAGAGGAGATTTAGGTGTAGATGTTGATGCATGGGATTTACCTGCAATTCAAAAGGATATGATTTTCTTAGCTCAATCACAAGGAAAGATTGTTGTTACTGCAACACAAATGTTAGATTCAATGCAACAAAATCCAAGACCTACAAGAGCTGAAGTATCTGATGTACATAATGCTGTATTAGATGGTACTTGTGCTACTATGTTATCTGGTGAATCAGCACAAGGTGATTATCCATTTGAAGCTGTATCTTATATGGCTAAGATTGATGAAAAGGCTGAAGATGATATCGATCATGAACAAATGATTAAAAATGTTGTTGATTGTAAGGATGATGTTAATGAAAGAGATGCTATCGGTTTAGCTGTTGCAACTTTAGCAAATGCTTATGACATTAAAGCATGTGTTGCTGAAGGTGATGTTGAATTTGCATTAGCATTATCTCAATATAGACCAGCAACAGACATTTTCTTTGCATGTGATAATGCTGCTGATGCTCGTACATTATCAATTGTATGGGGCGTTCAAGCTGTTTTAGGTAATATTAATGATGCTTATGCTAAAGCAAAAGCTACATTAGGCTTTAATGCTGATGATAAGGTTATTAAAGCAACTAAAACAAATTTTGAAATTGTTGATGCAGAATAATTATATTAGGACGTTTAAAGACGTCCTTTTTAAACACAAAAATTTATATCAATTTTTGACATATTGGAGAATTTTATGGACAAATTAGAAAGAGAAAAAATAATTTCAATGCTAAAAGATGTTTCTTTAAAATTTGAAGCATTAAGAGATGCTGTATGTGCACCTTATGGATTATCATCAACACAAGCAATATTGATTTTAGATATATATCATAATCCAAAGCATAATAAAGTTACAGATATATGTAAAAGATTAAATAAATCAACTAATACAATTTCTCCTTTAATTAATAGATTATGTGAAAAAGGTTTTTTAAAGAAAACACAAGATGAATCAGATAATAGAATTTTTTATGTAGATTTAACAGAAAAATCTAAATCAATAACAGATAAAATAAGCATAGATATAGAAGATTATACTGCCCCTGTATTTGAACAATTAACAGAAGATGATATAAAAACTATTAAAAAAGGAATAACACTTTTAAGTAAGGTAGTAGAATAATGAAATATTTAATTGTATCTGATATTCATGGTGGTTTTGATGAGACAGAATTTATTATAAATGTTTTTAATAAAGAAAAATGCGATTATTTAATTTGCCTAGGTGATGTTTTATATCATGGCCCTAGAAATGATATACCTTTAAGTTATAATCCTAAAAAAGTGATATCAATTTTAAATTCATATAAAAATAAAATTATATGTATAAAAGGAAATTGTGATGCAGAAGTTGATCAAATGGTTTTAGATTTTGAAATTTTAGATTCATATGATGCATTCATAAATGGAAAAAATTGCCATTTTGAGCATGGTCATCACTTAGATTTATATAATGGTAAATGTGATATTTTATTTTCAGGACACACACATATTCCTTTATTAGAAAAAGAAGAAAAATTTATTCATATTAATCCTGGTTCTATAACTATTCCTAAAAATGGTGCTAATAAAAGCTATATTATTTGGGATAATAATAAAATTAAATGTATTGATATATTTGATTCAATAATTTTTGAATATAATTATTAAATTTTTTAAAAAAATAAAAAACATCTCTATTATTTATATAGAGGTGTTTTTTTTATGAAGAAAAAAGAAATTTTAATCATTGTTTTAATATTATTAATAACCTTAGGCGTAGCATTTTCTTCTGTTATAATTGATTTTTTTAAAAAAGATGAAATTGAAGAACAAATAGAAGATGAATATATAACAATAAGCTTTAAGGGTGAATTATTAAAAGAAATAGATATTAAAACATATAAAGGAGTAAATTTTGGATATTTATATCAATTTTTAAATAATTATATAAATTCATATAGTATTATTGATATAGATTTTAAAACAGAATATTTTGAATCAACAGAAATTTATATTAAATCAAGTGATAATTATATTGAAAATGTTGAAATAACAATCGATAAAATAGGGATAAATCAAGCATTAGAAGCTGATTTGATTAAATTATATGGGATAGGAGAAAAAAGGGCATTAAGAATAATAGAATATAGAAAAAATAAAACAATTACTGATTGGGATGAATTAAAACAATTACTAGAGGTATCTGATTATGTTATTGAAAAGATTAAAGAAGAAGCCTTTTTGTAATGAATTTCATTTAATATTATTTTCTATTATTATTTTTATGCTTGGTTTAAAATATCATTTTATATTAATTTTTTTAATTTTATATTTAGTATTTATTTTTATAAAATTTAGAAAAATATTAATTCCTATAATAATTATAATATTATTAATTTTTATAGAAATATTATTTATTAATAATATAAAAGATCCTTCTAATAATTTAATTGTTAAAATATCTAGTAAAGAAAATAATGGCTATATTATAGATTATAAAAATTATAAAATAAAAATCATTGATAAAAATGAATATATTCCAGGTGATATAGTTAGTTATGAATTATCATATATTGAAATTGATGAAAAAAGCTATTTAGAAGATTTTGATTATAAAGAATATTTAAAATCAGAAAAAATATTATATTATGCTAAAAGCATAAAAAGTGAAAAAATTAAAAGTGGATTTTCTTTAAATTTATTATCATATTATATTAATAATTATTTTTTAAATAATTTAAGTAGCGACTCATATTCATATGTTAGCACAATTGTTTTATCAAAAAATAATATAGAACAGGATTTAAAAGAAGGCTATTCTATATTAGGAATTTCTCATATTTTAGCAATTAGTGGCTTTCATATTATTTTATTATTTAATTTTTTATGCTTTATATTTAAAAAAATATTTAGATATTATAATAAATTAATTCCTCTTATTATTTTAATAATATATGTCATATCTATAGGGGCTCCAAATGCTTCTTTAAGAGCTTTACTTTTCTTAATATTAGGCATTTTTAACGAAAAAGGAGATATTAAATATACTAAATTAGATATTTTATCAATAAGCTTTTTAATTATGGTTTTAATTTGGCCTTATACATTTTATAATAGTGGGTTTATATTAAGCTTTTTAGTTAGCTTTTTATTTATTTTTATGAATGAAATTATTAAAACAAAATATAAATTATTAAATTTATATTTAACATTTATATTAATTTATTTTTCAACATTACCAATAATATCATCATTTAATAATGAAATATCTATATTAGCTATTTTATTATCGCCAATATTATCATTGATTTTAAGCTATATAATTATTCCTGCTTCATATATAATTTCTTTATTTCCTTTTTTAGATTTTATTTTTAAATATTTATTTAAATTCATAAATTTATATATTTTAAATTTAATATATTTTAATTTAAAAATTAATATACCAAGCTTTAACATTTATGAAATGATTGTTTATTATTTATTTTTGATATTATTAATTAAATCTTTAATTTTATCTAAGCATAGAATAAATTATTTATTATATTTTATATTAACTTTAACTATAATAATTAATTATAGATTAATTAATCCAATCACAAAAATTACTTTTATAGATGTAGGGCAAGGTGATTCATGCTTAATTGAATTAAAAAATAATAAAGGCAATATTTTAATTGATTCATATAATTCTTTTGATTTTATTAAAAAAAGAGGAATAAATAAAATAGATTATTTAATTTTAACTCATGGGGATAATGATCACTTAGAAGATGCTATAGATATCATTAATTATTTTAATGTAAAAAATATAATATTAAATAAAGGTGAATTTAATGCATCAGAATTAGAAATTATATCTTTAGCAAATTATAAAAAAATAAATTTAACAAATGATGTTAATGAAATTATTTTTAATGATTATATTTTTAAATTTTTAAATACTAAAATTTATAATAATGAAAATGATAATAGTAATGTAATTTTTGCAAAAATAGAAGGTGTTAATATTTTATTTGAAGGTGATGCATCAAAAGAAAAAGAAAATGATATATTAAATTATTATGAATTAGAATATATTGATATTTTAAAGGTAGCTCATCATGGCTCTAAATCATCTTCATCAAAAGAATTTATAAATAAAATTAATCCTAAAATAAGTATAATATCTGTTGGAAAAAATAATATATATAATCATCCTGATGAAGAAGTATTAAATAATTTATCTAATTCTAAAATTTATATGACTAAAGATTGTGGTAATATCACCTTAAATATTATAAATAATAAATATTTTATTGATTATTATAAAAAAAATTCCATTTAAATTTATAAATGAAATTTATTTTATATTATTTAATTCATCATTAATTGCTAAATCAATTGTTTCATTTAATATAGCATCTTTTTCTTTTTTTGTTAAAGGGACTGGATCATATCCCCCTTTAAATAATCTATTACATTTTAAAAATCTTTTTATCGCAAAAAATGATGCTTTAAAAAAATTAAATTTTTGATAACATTCTTTTGCATATTGGCTACAGGTTGGATAATATCTACATCTAGGAGGAGTATTAATAGATATTCCTTTTTGATACCATTCAATAAATTTAATAGCAGCTTTATTTTTCATAAATCTGGGCAAATATTGCTTTTAAAGCATTTTCTCCTAATAATTTTTTAATAATTTCATAACCAAATAAAATAGCAGAAGCAACACTTCTGGCTGTAATTAAATTATCATCAACTACAACCTTTTCATCTATATAATTACCACCAAAATCATTATTCATAGATGTAAAGCATGTATAATTTTTATTTTTTAAATAACCTAATTTTCCAATTATTGTAGGTGCAGCACAAATTGCTGCAACAACCTTTTTATTATCCATAAAATATTTAATTATTTCATGAACATATTCATCTATTAATAATCTTTTATAATGGGCTCCACCAGGTATTATTAAGCAATCAAATTCTTTATAATTAATATTTTTTAATATATCAATATTTGTTAATGCTATATTGTGTGAGCCAATAACAGTAGCTTTATCAGATGCTATAACAAGTTCAATATTAGCTCTTCTAATTAAAGCAAATGGAGCAACAGCCTCTTCTTCCTCAAAACCATCAAATATAATAGCTAAAGCTTTCATAATAAGCACCTCTTTTTTATAATTATAGCATAATTATCTTTTTAAAAAAACATACTTTTAAAGCATTATTTTGAATGTATTTTTGTTGTAATTTTATGAATTATATTATATGATATATAATATATGGAAGAAGGTTAATCTTATGGAACTCGATTTAGAAAAACAAACATTGACAATTTATGGTAAAACTGAGCGCTTGAGTGTTTTAGCTAATAGATTTCAAGCATTAAGTGGTAAGCAAACTTATGAATTTTTAACTTCTAGAGGAGTTTTTTTACCACGTAAGATTAATGTTTTAGCATTAAGAAGTGTTTTAAATGAAAGAATAAAAACATTAAAAGCAAGTGAGCTTCCAAAAGAATATTATGAAACATTAGATAATTATGAAAATTTTTCTGAATATCAATTATTTAATCTTTTTGCGACAATTTGTGATAATAAAGATGATTTTAAATTATATAGATTAAATTTATGGAAATTAATTTTAATTAATTATAATGCTTTAATTTTAAATGATGGTGAAATTAATTATTTAAAAAATATATCAAAGCTTCAAACAGAAAAATTAGAAAATTATTTTCAATATATAACATCTGCATCAAGAGAAATGGATAATTCTTTTGATGGAATTGAATTAGATAAATTAAAACAAGGATTAAAAAATGCAGGTTCAATAGAAGATGTTTTAGATATTGCTATAAAATATGGCATTGAGCTTCCTTTAGAATATGATATTGATAATTTTAAAAGTGCTTTAAAGGAATATTTAGCTGCATATGATAAATTAACTATGGAATTAGATTCATATATTGAAAATGCAAGCGAAATGACTTTAGAAAATTTTGCAATTAAAAATAAAATTCCATTATCCTTTAAAATGGATAAGGATAAATTAATTGATTATTTATTTTTTATTTTAAGTATTGCTGAAATGCCAAGAACAAGTATTAAAAAAATAGTTGAGCCAGATAATTATAAGCCACTTAAATTTAGAGTTGATGTTATTAATTCATTTGATAATGATATTCCTCTTGATAATGTTAGAATAATTTATTATGATGGCTGTGAAAATGATGGATTATTTTCTAGTGATGAATTTGAAGCTAATTATGAAGAAAATATTAATCAACAAAATTATCAACAAGAAGAATTAATAGAAGAAAAAGAAGAAATAAAAGAAACTATAGATAAAACTTCTGAAGTTGAAGAAGAAACTATAAATGAATCTACAAATGAAATAAATGCAATAGAAGAAAAAGAAGAATCAAGTGAGGCTTTATTAGCTCGCGCTCAAAAAACATTTGAAGAAGAAGAGAAAAAAGAAAGAAAAGAGCTATCATTTGGCGATGTAGAAGAAAATCCTTATTATGGTAGTCCTAAAACAAAAAAATTATATGCATCTTATACTAAAATGATTATAAGTATTTTCTTTATTGCTGTTTTAGTTTTATTAGGTGTAGGATTTATTTTGAAATTTACTGGAATAATTTAGGTGATTTAAATGGGTCGTGAAATAAAATATACCCCAATGATGGAACAATATTTAGACATTAAAGAGGACTATAAAGATTTTATAGTCTTTTTTAGGCTTGGCGATTTTTATGAAATGTTTTTTGAAGATGCTCATATTGCATCAAAAGAATTAGAATTAGCATTAACAGGAAAAGATGCTGGAGCAGATGAAAGAGTTCCTATGTGTGGTATTCCATATCATGCTGCAAATCAATATATAGAAAAATTAATAAATAGAGGTTATAAGGTTGTTATTGTTGAACAAGTTGAAGACCCTAAGGATGCTTTAGGTAAAATTGTTAAAAGAGGCGTAACAAAAATTATAACACCAGGTACTATTGATTCTGGATTAAAGGATAATGAAAATAATTTTATTGCATCAATAGGTTATATAAAAAGAGAATATGTATTATGCTATAGTGATGTTACAACAGGTGAGGGATATATAACATCTTTTTCTAATTTTGAAAATTTATCAAATGAAATTTTAGCATTGCATATAAAAGAAATAATTGTTAATGACGAATTTAATAATAAGAATTTAATTGATTTTATAAGAATTAATAATTTAACATTATCATATGAAAATAATTCTATATTAGATAATGAT
>CAJOQR010000037.1 GCA_905236965.1 uncultured Acholeplasmatales bacterium
CCATCTTTATAAATAGTTCTAATAGGAATACAATCTTGTACTCCTTTTGGTGTAACAAATTTTTCTTTATCTTGTTCGAATAGATTTCTTACTGTTTTCATCTTTCTTATCATCTCCTATTCTATCTTTAAGTAATTCATAATAAAAATTTGTTGGTTTAAATGTTAATTCCTTAGGTGTTAAAAATTCACTTCTTATGTATGCCAAAATAAACTCCTCTGCATTCATTCCATTGTATTTAATAAATCCTATTGCTGCAAAAGGTGCAGCTCCTAATATACATAACCATGATAATGTTTCAATGCCAAAATATGGTTTAAAAACAAAATATAATAATATAGCCATACCACAAGCTCCAATTGAGAAAATGAACTGTCTTAAAGATAATCCAAAATATACACTTTCTGTATAATTTCTTATTTCTTTATTAATTTTTACTTCCATTACCTTTCATCCCTATCATTGTAATCTTTTTGATTAAACATACTGTTTTCTCTATCTTCAAATTTATTAGATTCTCTTACAACTTGAGCTTGCAAAGCAGGATTATTTTTAGCTTCATCAAATGAACCAATTATATCTTCACTAAGAAAATGAAAGTTTTTCTTTTCTATACTTTTTTTATCTTCAATAAAGTCATTTGTATATTCAATAGCAATTTGTTCATCTATTCTTAAATCTTTTGGATTTAAACCTAAATCCATACATAACAAAGCTTGATTAAAATATTTTTCATCTTCTTTCTTTAAATTACTTAATTGAGTGTACATTATAGTTAAAAATTGTCTTGAAGTAATATCACTCATATATTTTTCAGTAACTTGATCTAATATTTTTTCATAATGAGCAGGTGGAACTTTGGTAGGACTTTGAGTTTCTGGATTAATATATTTATAAGTCATATCACTTATACTTTTACTCATATCTTTTAATTTTAATTGTGTAAAATCATCATATTGTTTTCTCATTATCTCTCACCTCTTTCTTTTACTTGTTTTTCCTTTATATTATTATTCATATATAATTCTTTTTTACCATAAGTTATTAAAGATATATGATCAAAATCAAAATCATTTCTATATTTATCTGGATTCTGTTTATTTTCCATTAAAAATTGATTTACTTTTTCATAAGATGCACCATAAAATGCTGCTTTTCTATCATCATCCATAATATATCTTTTAAACATTGAATAATCACATTTAAAAGTACATTCTTTATTATTGTATTTAACAGTAATATTTAATGTTTTAGCTGTTTCATCTCTAATAGATTCATATATATTTTTGTTAATATATACATCTCTAAACTCATTATTAATATTTTTCTTAATTCTTTCTAAATATTTAATTTTATCATCATACAAATGTAATGCTAAACCTAATTCTTCCTTATTACTATCGATAATTAAATTTGCATATTTTTTTATAGTTTTATCCTTATTATTCAAATATTCTATAAATATATTTTTCTTACCGTATTCATCAAGGTAATCTATATCTCTTTCATTATAAAAAGAATCCAATTTAATAGTAGGATTTTCTTCTCGGATAAATAATTCTCTAATTCCTTTTTGATAATTAGTTATTCTCCAATCAGATTTATCTTCATATTTTTCAAATGCTATATCTTTTAGCACTTCTTTATTATCAAAAGAATATTGTTTTATATAATTCCTAACATTATTTTTAAATTCATTATCTAAATCTTTAAAATTACTTAAAGATATAATAGATTCTTCATCAATAATACTTCTTAATTCATAACTCGTTTCATACATAGTTTTATCAATGGTATCTAAATATCCACCAATAGTATAATTATTCTGTGATAAATCTTTACTTTCATCTTTTATATAAATAATAGTAAATCTATCATCAAACTTTTCTTTATGTATCTTAATAGGTCTATATGTTGAGTTAAATGATTTATCATTTTCGCTTTCATTTAATAAAAACTTTTCAATACCGTTCACTATCTCTCGCTCCTATCATTTAATTCTCTATTTTGCAAATACCTATCATCATTGAATCTAGTTTCTAGGTCTCCCCATCCTACAATCTTATACTCAGCTTCATCAAATGTAATAACTTCTTGAAGTCCTAATTCTTTTACTTCTTTTTTTAAATTATCTACATCTTTTTCAGTAAATCTATCTTTATAGAATTCATCCCAATCTTCATTAGTTATATGACACATAGATGCATCACTTTCACAAACATCATCATATACTTCTTGCATTAATTTAGAGCAATTAGATATTTTGGGTAAATCCATATACTTATCAAAATCATCTAAAATAGCAGTTCTAACTGCCTCTTTTGCCAAATTAGGATCATTATTACATCTAAAATTCAATTCATCTGCAGGATAACTAGCAATTACATTAGCAACTGGTTTTTTATTAATACTTAATACAGCATCACATCTAACATCATCAAAATCAGTTTCATAAATACTATTTACTCTAACTGTTCTATTTAGAATCTTCCAATTATACCATTTATCAAATTCTATATAATGTTCAGGCTTGTATAAAATATCTGATAATAAAAGTTCTGGATGAGAATTCAAATATGTTTCTATGCTATCATATTTGTTCTCACCCATCTCCCTTCTAATTTGTTCATATTCTTGAAATATGCTCATACTTTCACCTTACCTTTCATAACTTTTTTCTTTATTTCTACTATATTCATTTATGTAATCAACAACTCTATTAGATTCATTAATTGCTTTGAATAACTCATTTGGTTTATCTTCTAATATTTCTATCCATGATTTTATATAAGTTTTATGATTATCATAATGTTCAGCTTTAGCTTCGACATTTAATTTTTGCATAAGAAAAGAAGAACTAATCTCAGCAATTAATTCTTCTCTTGCATAATCTTTCTTATTATCATTACTCATATTTCTATTCAATCTATTTTTATTACCAGTAGAATGACATAGTTCGTGTAATTGAGTCGCATAATAAGAATATTTATCTACAAATGCCTCTTTTGGTGGTAGTACAACTTCATCTGTACTAGGATTATAATATGCTTTGTTACCATGTTCAGAATACTTAACACCTAAATTATTAATAGTATTTTTTATAAATTTAGGTATTTCAACATTTTTCATTTTTTTATTATTTTCAAGTGGTGGTAATCCTTCTATTAATGATCCATTAAAAACATATGAAGTATTACAAAATAATTTATAATTATCTTTTTCTTCTGGATTAAGTGCAATTATTTTATCATATTGAGATACATCTAATCTTTGCTTATTTTTAATATCATAGACACTCCAAAATTCTATTGGTACTCCTTTACCTTTAGAATCCTTTAATTTGTATCCCTTTTCTTTTATTTGTACATATGTTAGCCATCTAGAATCCTCATAATGCTCTTTAGCTGCTATGAATTGCAATAATAATTGATTTACTCCTCTGTATTCTATATTAGTCAAACCATTTCTATTTGCATTATTACTCCATCTTTGTCGCCAGGGAATTATATCTTCTTTTAAAGAGTCAATATACATTTTTATTAATTCTTCTCTAGTTTTATTTAACTTCATATAATCTCATCCATGATTGCATTAACAAAATCATTTCTTTTTTTTGGAATTTCAAAATCTGGAGAATACTTAAATTCATTATATTTGATAAAGTCATTTTTATCTTCTTTATGTTTATAAAAGACAATATTTTTAACTAATTTTTCAAAATCTTCTCTTAATTGATATTTATACTTCTTAAAATTAGATTTATCTTTCACTTCATCATATCTACAATAAATAAATGTTTCATCAATTTTAGGTTTAGAGTGAATTAATGATATTCTATATTTTAATTCTTGATCTGTTAATTTTAAATCTAAAAGAATGTTTTCATTTTGGAATAATATCAATAATTTTTTATCACTATATTTAACATTTGTTTCAAAATTTAATGAACAAATATTACTTAATAATTTTTCCTTAATAATGTATTCAGAATCTAAAAAAAATTCAAAATTTCCAATTTCATCAATTTTTTTATTAACTTGCATAAAATCACCTTCCTATCTTTTACAATCCCATCATTTCTCTAACAACACGATCAGACATTTTAATTATTCCTACAAGAACTAACATATTAAATACTAATTCTCCTATATATTTCCATACTTGAGTAACTGCAGCAGCATTTGTATCTACTACAGGTGGAGTGGATGCAAATAAACTAAATATAATACATGACAGTACAATAATTACACCTTCTAAACAAACTGCAGAATAACTTTTTAAAAAACTTTTTCCAATATTTTGAGTAGGTTCTCCAGCAAATGTTGACAAAGGAACTGGAGCAATTGCTGTATATAAATATAATTTAAAAAATCTTCCATAGACTGTCATAATCATAATAAATGCTAAAACAGTGACAAGCAATCCACCAATTAAAGTAACTGCCCACAAAGGAATTGATTCAAAAAATCCACAATCTTCAATTGCCTTAATCATTTCGCTTGGTAAAGTAGATTTAGTTGAACCAGTCATATTAGATAATGTCATTATTTTAGAAACAATACCTTGAGATATTTTAAATATAGAAAGCATTAGATCCATACCATATGTAACAACTATTTTTGCTATAGCAAATCTTAAAAAAAGTTTTAGTGCATGTTCTGGTTTTTTTACTTCTGTTAGAGATCCACAAGTTTTCATAACACCTACTACGAAAAATAGTACAAGGAGTGCAAGGCCAATTGCTTGCATTCCCCCATGAATAGTTTTAATAACATTCCATATAGTACCACCTTTAAATGTTTCTGGAGTTTGAGTAACAAGAGTCCATATTTCAGCCAATTTATCATTCCATGTGTTAAGTGCATTTTCTAGATTTTGTACTATCCAATTATCACTCATATTAAATCACCTCCATTAAAAAGGAGCATATTTCTATCCTCCTGTAATCATATTTAATATTTCTTTTGCAAATGTAATTACAATACCACCTGCTAAAGTTAAAAATCCATTAGCTCTTTGTGATGGATCATGACTTTTAATAGATAATCCAATTTGAACAATTGAAAATCCTAAAATAATCATTCCAACTGCTCTAATTAATCCAAAGATAAAATTGGATAAATTATTAACTACTTGAAGTGGATCATCAGCAGCTAAAACAACTGTAGATGTCCCAGTAATTGCACATAACATTATTGCAAAAGAAACTCTTTTAAATCTTCTTAATCCTTTTTCTCCTAATCTATCTTTAAATTTATTATAATTATTTTTTAAATATTCAGGTGTATTTATAATACCTTGTTCAATTTTATTAATTATTTTCATAATATCCCTTCTTTCTTTAAATATTTATCAATTTCTTCAGATGAAACAATATCATAATCATCAAGAATATTAGATTCTTGTTCATCTTCATTATTTTCTATTCTTGTTACATTAGAAAAGTCTATATTTACTGAAGCAATTGAATGTGTAACTTCTCCATGAATATATGGTTTTGCTTTACCATCTGCAGATAATTCAACATTAGGATGTTTTAATACATCATATTTATAATCCATTACAGGTCTTTCTCCTCTTATAAATAAAATTGCATATTTATTATCTAAAAGTCTAACCTCATCTGGAGTCATTAATTCTCTACCATTTAATTGATAATTAGTAGAATAATTTCCAGAATGTCCTGTACTTTTACCATATGTATTCATATCTATTGTGGCTTTTCCCATAAGTTCACTTACATATTTATGTGTTGATTGTTCATTTCCACCTAAATATAAGAATTCATCACAGTTACCAACAATAGATTCCCATTGTTTTTCAAATAATGCTTTTAATTGAGCTAGATTTTGTAAAATAATAGATACAGATACTTCTCTAGACCTCATAACAGATAAAATCTTATCAAAATCATCAGGTAATGAAACATTGGCAAATTCATCCATTAAAAAATGAACATGTACAGGCAATCTTCCTCCATATTTATGATCTGCTGTATAAAATAATTGTTGAAACAATTGAGTGTACAACATACTAACTAAAAAGTTAAATGATGTATCATTATCTGGTATTATTGCAAATAATGCTGTTTTCTTTTCACCTATTGTTTCAAGTTCCAATTCATCAGTTTGTGTTAAACTTGCTAAACTTTCTAGATTGAATTTTTCTAGTCTTGAAGCAAGTGTAATTTGAATTGATTTTAATGTTTTAGCAGAACCAGAATGATAATCTCTATAATACTTTAATGCAATATGATTAGGATTCTCTACTTCTAATTGATTAAACAATATATCAAGAGGACTAATAAAACTGTCATCATCTTCTTTTACTTCACCTGCTCTTAACATCTCCATAACCATAGGAAAATTTTGTTCATCTTTAGGAGCTTCATACCAAAGATAGAAAATAAGAGATAATAAAAGCATTGAAGCAGCAGTATCCCAAAATGGATCTTGTGATTGACTACCTTTAGGAGTTGTTGCTTTAAATAAATTTGTAACAAGCTTTTGTACATCATTATCAGATTGAAGGTACACAAATGGATTATAGCAGTGAGATCTATCCATATTAATTAAATCTAAAACTTTGACTACATAACCCTTTTCTTCAAGAAGATGTCCTTCATCTCTTGCTATTTCACCTTTAGGATCTAAAACAATTAATGATGTATTTGCTTGCATAACATTTGGCTTTGCAAAAAACCTAGTTTTACCAGCTCCACTTCCTCCAATAACTAAAGTATTTAAATTTCTACGATGTTTTCTACCATCAAATCCAATACTAACATTTTGAGTTAAAATTTTATTAGAAGAAAAAGGCTGCTGTTCATAAATTTTATTAACTTTATTAGCATCTCCCCATTTTGCACTACCATGTTCTTCACCTTTTCTATAATTTCTTTTAGTTGATATATAAATACCTATTCCTAATATATAAATTATTATTAATATAATAATAGATTTAATTGAATCAGCACACCATACAATAGAAAAAGGACTCTCCATATATTTTGGAAAATCCTTAATTATTGCTGGAAGTCCACCATTAATAGATGGAGCAATTAACAATCCAATCCATATAACTGGTATAACTCCAATTAAATAATAATAAATTGGAGTTTCATTATTCTTCTTCATCTACCTTCTTCGAAACGATCTCGGTGAAAGTATCTTTTTTTTTCTGGAGCATCAAGAACTTTTAACAAAACCTCATCAACTGCATCAGTTTCTCTTTGCTCTTGAATAAGTTTGTTTCTAAGTTCATTTAATGCATTGATTATAATACCTAATTCATATTTATCTAGTTCTAAAATTTTATAGGTATCTTTCATTATCTAGATTTCTCCTTATTATCTTTTTTCTTTATAGGAGTTGATTTAGATACTTCAGATTTTTCCCTAAGTGATTCACGATGTTTAACTTCTTCTTTAGCTTTATTTAATTTTTCTTTAACAGAAGGTTTATCTTTCAACTTAGTACCCTGATCCGAAGTCTTTTGCGTTTTTGAGGAAGGCTTTGACTGAGGGCTTTTTTCGGTCTTTGCCAAATGGGGGTTTACTGATTGTTCTTCTTTCTTAATAGGATCCTTAACTTTTTCTTCTTTCATTCTATCTTGTGAAGATTTAGATTTAACTCCCTTATCCTTTTCTTTCATTTCCTTAGTTTTTTGAATTTCACTTCTAATGGTTGCTTCATCATAACTAGATAATTTAAATCTTTCAACTATACGATTAATTTTAGATGCATCTTCTGCTCTTACCATAATATCTATAACTCCATCAGAAGATTTATCTTTCTTATTAATTAATGCACTATATAATACTCCATATCTTTTAGCTTCTTCAGTAAATTTTTTAAATTCATCTTTTCTAACAGAAAAAACTTTTAATTCTTTACCAGATTTTAACATATTTGTTAAATTAGTTTTACCTGCTGTTTTATGTTTATCTTTCATAACAGCAATTAAAAGTGCTGCAATATCTTTTGCTCCACTTCCTGCAATTTTGGCAGTTACTTCAAATCCTTCTAAAGACATTCTTACAATTTGTTCTGCAGCATCACCTGATGTGTTCATCGATTATCATCTCCTTATCTTCGATATTTTTAAGGTCTTCTTTAATATCATCTTTTCTTAACCTTATTTCTTCACACATTTTTACTTCTTTATTTACTTCTTTAATTTTGTTAGAAA
>CAJOQR010000038.1 GCA_905236965.1 uncultured Acholeplasmatales bacterium
GAATATGAAATGAAGGTAATATTTGGATGGATGACATTTGTAATACCTTTAATTTTAGTACTAGGTGTATCATTATTAGTATCATTTATGGTTTCTAGAAAGAATAAGAAGATTAATATGGTAGAAGCTTTAAAGGTACCAGAATAAAAAATTGGAATATATATAAAAGATTCTTTAAATAATTTGTTTGGTTGGTGGATGAATGTATAGAAAATATTAACTGAAAAATTGAGGGTTTTTAAAAGCAATTCGTATAGATTGAGATACATCTAATAAATGAATTGCTTTTTTTGATGACATATTTTTGTTAATTATATATTTTATTTGTAAGCATTAAATATAGAATGTATGCCAATAAATAAAAAAATCCCAAGGGTTAACTTAGGACAACACTAATAAACTGGATTCGTTCCAGCTTATTATTTTAATTTCAAATTAATTGGTAAATTTGGTGAATATGGTAATAATTTATCTTTTATTTCTGCAATATCATTTTCAGATAAATTATATAAGTTATACTTTGCAAGATTATCAAATAAATATGTAAAGTATTCAAATACCTTCAAATGATTTTCTATAACTGTAGTAGTCACACTATAGACAATAGTTGATGAATTAGCGCCTCTATCAGTAAATGAGAATATCCAGTTTTTTCTACTTATAGTAAAAGGGCTAATATATCTTTCAGTTCTATTATCAATCTCTAGCCTACCATCTAATAGATAATTTGATAATTTATTAATATTATTCAAACTATAATATATAGCTTGACCCATTTTAGATCTTTTAGAAAATATATTTTTATATATTTCTTCTAAGAATTTCTTATATTCATCTATTATTGGTTTAGCTAGCATTTGTCTTGTAAGGTAAATTTCATCATATGAAGCACCAGCATTAGCTAATTTAAGTTCTATGTGATATAAAGAATCAATATATTTAATAGCTTTAGAACAATATGATTCAGTAACATTCTTACCTTCGGCTACTTTTAAAATATCACTGAACTTTCTTTTGGCGTGTGATCAACATAATACATCAACTACACCATCTATTCACCATAAGTTCCATACGCATCACTTTGAACATATTTACCTTATCTAGACTTTTTATTAGAGCACGCCTGCTATGGATGATTTTGTGATTGAAAATGTCGGTGTAAATGTCGGTGTAAATAATGAATTGACAAAAATAGAAATAAAAATCATAGATGAAATAATGAATAATCCGCAAATAACGGCTTTAGATATAGCTTCAATAATTGGCAAGAGCAAAAGAACAGCTGAAAGATATATAAAATCACTACAGGAAAAAGGGTATATAATAAGAGATGGTTCTGATAAAAAAGGGAATTGGAAAGTCGTTAAGTAACAAAAACACCACTAGATTTTATTCTAGCAGTGTTAGGAGGCAGTCCTGACTAAACAGAACTTATTTATATCAAATGAGTTTACATTAAAAGAACTTTATTTCGAAAAGGAAAATATATCAAAAAAACATCCTAAAAATAATAATATTGAATCTAAGATAAGATAAATACTGCAACAATTAAGAGATATGGGTTTAATTAAATTCACAGAAGCAGGACATTATAAAAAACTATTTATACATAATTAAAGTTATGCACTTACTTCAACTGAGGTAGGTGCTTTTTTAATATCATCCTTATCTAGCCTATTTATTAGAGTACGCCTGCCTTGGATGATTAGTGAACATAAGTAAAATAATGTTTTTTGATTAATTATCGTTTGTTTTTTACAAAATTGCCTAATTGCAAAAGTTATTGATTAAAAATTAGTATTTTCTACTTGAAAGATATGTCAATATTCTAAATTTAATTATGACTTTATTAATAATAAAATTATTCATTCAAAAAATAATCTACAAAAATATAGAATTCTATAAAAAAATAGATTAGATAACTTGAATTATGTATTGATATATGATAAAATATAATCGACAAAAATATAGAATTCTATAAAAAAGGAGATTAAAATGATTAGAAGAGATAAATATCTTAATGAATTAATTAACTCAATGAATTACAAAATGCCAAAAGTAATAACGGGAATAAGAAGATGCGGAAAATCTTTTTTATTGAAGGAAATCTTTTTTGAATATTTAGTTAAAGAGAAAAAAGTTAGTACAGAGAATATTGTGATAATTGAACTCGATGATATTAATAATATGCAATATCGTAATCCAATTAAATTGACAAATTATATAAAAGAAAAAATTAAAAATAATGATACATATTATGTGTTTATTGATGAGATTCAATTAGTAACATCAATAATTAATCCTGAATTTACTAATGGAAAAATTATAATTGCAAAAAATGATGATGAAAATATTATATCTTTTGTTGATGTAGTATTAGGCATATCACGAATAAAAAATGTCGATTTATATGTAACTGGCAGCAATTCAAAACTTTTATCAAAAGATGTTGTTACAGAATTTAGAGATAAAGCAAAAAATATTCATTTACAGCCATTATCATTTGAAGAGTATTATTCATATTGCGGAGGTGATCAATATGCTGCATTTTATGAATATTTAGTCCATGGTGGAATGCCAAATGCAGTTCTTGAACAAGATTTAGTTAGAAAAGAAAATTATTTAAAAGGATTA
>CAJOQR010000039.1 GCA_905236965.1 uncultured Acholeplasmatales bacterium
ATGTGGATGTTCTGCAGATGCATAAACATATAATTGCTTTCTCATTTGATCACCAAGCTTAGTATGAGGAAGCATTCCAAAGATTGCATTCTCTACCATTCTTGTTGGGTATTTAGCCATTACTTCTTTTGCTGTTTGTGTTCTTAAACCACCAGCATAATCAGAGTGGCTACGATATAATTTATCATCCCATTTGTTACCAGTTAAAACGATTTTATCAGCGTTAATAACGATAACATTATCACCACAATTTACATGTGGAGTATAAGTTGGCTTATGCTTACCTCTTAATAAAGTAGCACAAGCAGTAGCTAAACGGCCAAGTGTTAAGCCAGTTGCATCAACAACATACCAATTGTGTTGAACATTTTGATTATTTGCCATGAAAGTATTCATGATTTCCTCCTAAATTATAAATAATAAATTAGGGCAATTGTGGATAATTGCTTTTAAAATGTACCGAAACTATTTTACTTTAATTAAATTAATATGTCAAATATTTTTTTTATATCATAAAAAATATTATAAATATAAAATAAAAAGTCACAAAAAGTGACTTTTATAATTTTGCTTTTAAAACATCATTTGTTTGTTTAGATCTAAAATCTTCTAATTTTTTTGCTAAAGCATCATCAGATAAAGCTAAAATTGATATAGCTGATAATGCTGCATTTTTAGCACCATTAATAGCAACTGTTAAAACAGGTACTCCTCCTGGCATTTGAACAATAGATAATAATGAATCTAAGCCATTTAAAGCCTTTGATTTAACAGGCACACCTATAACAGGTAAGCTAGTCATTGCAGCAACCATACCAGGTAAATGAGCTGCACCACCAGCTCCAGCAATAATAACTTTGATTCCTCTTTCTTTTGCACTATGAGCATATTCATACATTAAATCTGGTGTTCTATGTGCAGATACTACTCTTTTTTCATATGAAACACCAAATTCATCTAAGCAAATACATGCGGCTTCCATTACTTCATAATCAGAAGTAGAGCCCATTATTATTCCAACTTCTGCCATATTATTTTTCCTCAATAAGCTCAAATAATTTTTTAGCTGCTAACCGTGGACCATCATGCTCCATTCCAGGAACTGCAAGTCTTGTATGTAAAACACCAACTGGAATATTTGTTTCAAATAATTTATCAAAAACCTTATCTATAATAACTCTAGTTTGATTTTCTCTTTGTACAGGACCAAATGGATTAGCAAAGAATGATTCAGTCATACCTATTTCTTGAGTAGTTCCTTTAGCTCTTCTTGCACCTCTTATAAATATTTGCTTTGCCTCATCTGCTGTTTTATAAAATTCAACCTCTGATTCACATTCCTCATCATAATTATTAGCATATAAAAACATATCAACCTTTTCTCCTGCCATAATTTGAGAATATGTTGCACAAGGAATAACTAATCTAGAATTAATTTTATCAGGATTCATAAAAATAGCTCTATCCATTTCTCTATATGCATAACCAGATGTCATATCATCTAATCTTACAAAGGCTCCAATTTCAGTACCATAGGCAATTACTTCATCATTTTCAATTTTAAATGTACCCATATCATCAAATATTGTTAATTGTGCTGAAATATTATCACCAGCCATTTCAGATAAAGCTTCTAAAGATTCACTCTTACCAGCTCCTGAATCACCCATTATAACAACATTTTTCTTTCTACCATCATTCATTGTAATTTTTACGCAAGCACCATGAATTGGTAAATTACCTGCATCAATCATTTTTGTATTATATAAAGTTAATAACATCTTTTTCATATAACCAAAATAATCAATTGAATCATTATGAGGAGCTAAACCTACATAAATATCATTTTCCTTATCATAATAAAATTCAGATTCACCATCATAATCTCCACCAAAAATATATAATAAATCAGGTTTTTGATTTCTACATGCTTTTAATGGTACAAATTCAAATAAATTACCAATAGTTATACCATGAGCCATATAATCTCTATGGAAATAAATATATGCAAGTGAAGATCCAACCTTTGCTGCATAGCAATAATAGCTTTTAGAATCAAAATTATCTTTTATTCTATAAATTGGATTTTCTTTTACTTCAGGATATGTTCCTGTTCTTTTATTCTTAGCAGAATAAGAAATAAAAGGTGGTCTAATAACAATTTGTTCAATTGCTTCACATTTTGCTAAAAAATTATAAGGAGAATCCTTACTCATCCATTCATTTTTAGATAATAATAAAGATGCATTTACACCAGCTGGTAATTGACGATATATAGGGAATTTTTCTCCATAAATTTTTTCTGAAATAGTTCTATATGTTGATAAAACAATATCATTAAATTGAGATTGTGCTTGAATAAATGAAGATGCTTCAACACCATCTCTTGTAACTCTTGATAAAACTATTGAATAACGCTCAATTCTTCTCCAATAATTATAAAAATCTTGAACAAAATCATATAAAATACTTTTCTTTTCTAATACCTTTTTAATAAATGAATCAGCATTTTCTAATGCTTCAATATCTTTAAATGATAATGAAAAAATTAATTTAAATAATCTAACCATTATAGGAGTTACTTTCTCCTTAGGTAGATGCTTAAAAAGTGGTAAAAATGCTTGATTTTCTGTTTTATATAAATGATCTATATATCTAGATAAAACATCATAAAAGCATTGAGAATTTAAAACCTCAATTTCATTTTTACAATAATTTTCTGAAAAATTAATAACTACTTGCTTTCCATTAAAAATATATTCCATAAAATAACATTCCTTTTCTAATTAAAATAATCCCTTTATTTTTCCATCAATAATATCCATATTGAGTGCAGCTGGTTCTTTTGGTAAACCAGGCATTCTCATTAAATCTCCCGTAATTGCAACAATAAATCCAGCACCAATAGAAGGCATAAATTCTCTAATTGTCATAACAAA
>CAJOQR010000040.1 GCA_905236965.1 uncultured Acholeplasmatales bacterium
CCATGATAAAAAATCAATTTATTATCATATCCATATTTTTTTGATATGTCATTACATTCTTTTATTACTTCTTCTTTTAAATCTAATCCAATTATTTCACAATCTATTTTTTTTATTTCATTTAAAAAATAAAATAAAATAAATGTTAAATAGCTTTTACCACAGCCAAAATCTATTATTTTTAATTTTTTTTCATCTTTAATACTATCATTTATTATTTCTAAAAATCTATTTATTTGCTTATATTTATCATATTTAGATTTTACAATTTTTCCATCATTAGTCATTACTCCTAAATCAATTAAAGCAGGAACAATCATGCCTTCTGTTAAAAGATAATTCTTTTCTTTATTATGTTTTATTTCAATAAAAGAATTATCATTTTTTCTTCTATTAGATAATAATTTAGCTTTTGATGTTATTCTATAACCATAAATATATTCTTGTGTAAATAATTCTAAATTATTGAAATTATTTTCTAACAAATTTATGATTATTTCTTTTATTTCATTTTCTTTATAATTCTTATGAATTGCCTGCTTTTCAGTAAATAAACTAATTTGTATCATTTCTTCATTTTGAATTATAATTTTTTTTAATTTTCCTTTTAATATTAAACTATTTTTTTTAGGATTTGAAAAACTTCCTTTTAATATATTATTAGGTATATTAATTTCCATAAATCTTATCATTCCTTTTAAAAATGGGTTATCAGCTGATAACCCATTATTTTTTTAATTTTTATCTTCTTTTAATTCAACAATTTCAGCTTTATTTATAAATGAACAAACTGAATTAGCAGCTGATTCAGCAGATGCTTTAGATGAATAAGACTCACCTACAGCACAAACTCTTCCATTAGATGTATAAAGCTTATACATATATTGATTGTTTTTATCTTTTACAACTTTAAATATACCTTCATTAACATTCTTTTTAAATACTTCTATAGAATTTAATAAACCAGATTTAGAGGTATATCCTTCTGCTTGACATAAAATTTGACCATTTGATGCTTTTAAATCCCAACTATATTCATCATTAAATTTTTCCCATTCAAATTTACCGCCATCTTTATCATCGCCTCTTGTAACCTCTACTAAAGTAGCTTCATCAACATCTTTTACTTCAACATCAACTATATCAGCAGAAAGAGCAAACTTCTTAAAAGATTCAGATGCTCTTTGTGCACTCTTTTCAGTTGAGTAATGAGCAGAAATTGCAATAACCCTATGATTAAGAGCTGTTAATTTAAATTTATAATTTCCGTGTTTATCAGCAAATACTCTAATCTCACCAGTTTCAACATTTCTTTTAATCGCATCAATTGCTTTAATAACACCATCACGTGAAGTGTATACTTCAGATGAAACTAATATCTCACCATTTGATGCTTTTAAATTATATTTAACACCATCACCAACTTGGTATACTTCATATTTACCATTATATTGACGACCTTTTTTCTCTGGTTCTTGAGTATTATTTTTTTCAGTTGTTTTTTTAGCAGTAGCTTTTGGCTCTTGTTTATTTTTAGGTGCTGATTCTTGCTTTTTTACATCTTGCTTAGATGCAGCTAAAGTAGATTTTTTAGTAGTAGTTTTTGGCTCTTGTTTATTTTGAGTTTTAGATTCTTCTTTTTTGGCTTTTTTAGCATTTTCCATAGCTTCTAAATCAGCCTTATATTTAGCTAAAATAGCATCAACTTCTTTTTCAGTCTTAGCATTTTTTATTTTTTCAATATCAGCTTTTAATTGTTCTTTGTTAACATTATTATTTGCCATATTTACCTCCTACTATTCCTCATCTAAAAATTTTAATAAATCTTCAAGCTGTTTTACAGCTTTATTTTTCTTAGTATCTAATTTAGTTGAAACTTGTGGCTTTTTAGCAGTAGTTTTAAGCTGCGTTGGATTTAATATTATCTTTGTTGGAGCTCTCTTAGGAGTTGGTTTTGTTGAAGCTGATGTATCTTCCTTAGTATCTACTTTTTCCTCAACTTCTTCAGCTGATTCTTCTTGTTCTTGCTCTTCAACTTCAGCAGGTGTTTCTTCTTGTTCTTGGCCATCTGTTTTTTCTTCTATAGGTGCTTCTGCATCTTCAACTTCTTCAGCAGGCGTTTCTTCTTGAGCATCAGAAGTTTCTTCAATAGCATCTTCTGGTTCTTCATCTTCAACAGGTGCTTCTTCTTGTTCTACTTCATTTGTGTTTTCTTCAGTTGGTTCTTCTTCTGCTTCAACTTCTTCAAATCCATTTTCTAAAGCTTCTGGTTCTTCTTGTTCTTGCTCTTCTATATCAGAAGTTGTTTCTTCTTGAGCATCAGAAGTTTCTTCAATAACATCTTCTAATTCTGCATCTTCAACAGGTGCTTCTTCTTGTTCTACTTCATTTGTGTTTTCTTCAGTAGGTACTTCTGCATCTTCAACTATTTCTTCAGATGCATTTTCTAAAGTTTCTACATCTTCTTCAATAGGCGTTTCTTCTTCAACTTCAGAAGTTTCTTCTATAGCTTCTTCTGATTCTTTAACTTCAGCAGCTATTTCTTCTTGTTCTTGCTCATCTGCTTTTTCTTCAGTAGGTGCTTCTTCATCAACTATTTCTTCAGTAATAACTGATTCTTTTTCTTTTATATCAGAATTTATAACTTCTGGTTTATGATCATCAACATTTTCTTCTATTGATTCTTTTTCTTTTGCTTCTTGATTATTTTCTACATTTTTTGTACTTTCTTCATTTAAAACATTTTCTTGTTTTAAATCAGTAGTATTTTTATATCTTTTTGTCTTAATCCCTGAAATTATTTTAGAAACAATTAATAAAATGATAATAACTAAAATTACAACTCCAATTGATAAAAAAAATATTTGATCTACTTTATTGCTAAAAAAATCTTCAAAAAAATTTGCTAAAAACATATTTATATTTTTCCTCCGTAAATAACTTTATTTTTATTATAAAATAAATGTTTTTATTATTCAATAATCGAATTTAACAAATATTATTTTATTTTTTAATTTTTATTCAATAATAAAACCTCTATAAAATATTTTTCATAATTATGGAGGTTTAAATTTTATTTTTTTAATTAAATATTCATATCTATAATGAAATATATAGCAATTGTTAATTTAATAGCTAATTTTGAATAGATTAATTTTTACTATTCATACATTAGTTCCAATTCTTTAGAATAATCGTAAATGTCATATTCTAAAATATATTTTATAATGTTAATATCATCGCTTAAAACATTAATTTTTTTTCTTTCTTTTTCTTTACTTATTAGATTATATTCTTTTAAATCAACCCACAATAATTTTTTATCATTTAAACAAATTTTAGTAATTTCTTTTATAAATTCTGATATTTTATTATCGTTAATTACATTTTCATTAATATAATATGCATGGCCATAATCATCTAAATATAAAGCCAAATTACTGCATGGTACTAAAAATTCATTTTCAATTTGTTCATTGCAAAATATAATGTGAAATGCTTCATCATTCATATTGTATAAAATCATTTTATGCTTCCTTTTAAAAACTTTATATTAACCTATTATTTACTCTTTTATAATTATACTATAAAGCATCAAAAAACAACAAATACGACTTAATTTTATTATTTTACTGTTTTCCAAGCCGTAAATAATCACCAAAAGTCGATAAAAAGATTTTGAAATAAACAAAAAAAGGCTTAAATAAGCCTTATAATTTATTAATGGAGCGAGTGAACGGAATCGAACCGTCATCATTAGCTTGGAAGGCTAAGGTTCTACCATTAAACTACACTCGCATGGTCGGGAAAACAGGATTCGAACCTGCGACATCTTGGTCCCAAACCAAGCGCTCTACCAAGCTGAGCTATTTCCCGAAGCATCTATTCGACGCTCGTTTATTATAGCACAAGCAATTTTATTATGCAACACTTTTTTATTTTTTTCTTTTAATTAAGAAACCTCCACTTAGTGGAGGTTAAAATTATAAATTATGAATTTTTATAGTATCTGTGATTGCATCACCAACAGATGAGGCTCCTGTAATAATTACTCTATCGCCTTTTTTAACAATTCCTGTTTTTAAAGCTTTTTCTATAGCATACATAAATAATTCATCAGTTGTATTTTTCTTTTCTGCATAAACAGGATAACAATTCCAAACTAAATTTAATTGTCTACATGCTTTTTCATTAACTGTTATAGCTATAATTGGACATTTTGGCCTAAATGCTGCAATCTTTAAAGCAGTCTGACCATGATTTGTAACACAAATTATTGCTTTAGCATTAACTTGATATGAAGCATTAACGGCTGCATTACATATTGCAGATAAAAAATCACTGCCTAATTCTAAATCATTAGTAAAATATTTATCTCTATAATCAATGTTTGCTTCTGTATATTCAGCAATATCTCTCATTGCTTCAACAGACTGTAATGGATATAAACCAGCAGCTGATTCTCCTGATAACATTATTGCAGTTGTTCCATCATATATTGCATTTGCAACATCAGATACTTCTGCTCTAGTTGGTCTTGGATTTTGTTGCATTGAATCAAGCATTTGTGTAGCTGTTACAACAATTTTACCTGTTCTATAGCATTTTTCTATTAATTCTTTTTGAATTTTTGGAAGCATTTTAAATGGAACCTCTACTCCCATATCTCCTCTTGCTACCATAATACCATCAGATACTGCAATTATTTCATCCATTTTAGCAATACCTTCAGTATTTTCTATTTTAGAAATAATTTTAATTTTACCTGATTTATCATATTCTTCAACTAATTTTTTAATTGCTAAAACATCTTCAGGTCTTCTAACAAAAGATGCTGCTATATAATCAACACAATTTTCACAACCAAATATAATATCAGATTTATCAACATCTGATACATATGGCATATCTACTATTACATTTGGAATGTTTATAGATTTTCTATTAGATAAAGATGTATCATTTAATACTCTTGTAACAATATCTTTTCCATCAATTTTTATAACTTCAAAAGAAGCCTTACCATCATCTGCTAAAATAATTACCCCAGGATTAACATATAAAGATAAATTAGAGTATGTTAAACCAACAATATTTTCATCGCCTATAATTTCAGAATTAGCTGAAAAAATAAATTCTTGACCTTTTTTAAGGCTTACTTTACCATCTTTAAATGTTTTTATTCTAATTTCTGGTCCTTTTGTATCTAACAAAATTGGTAATGGTATACCTAATTCTTCTCTTAATTTTTTAATACGATTTATTCTTACTAATTGTTCTTCATGAGTACCATGAGAAAAGTTAAGTCTAGCACAATCTAAACCATTTTGAATCATTTCTTTTAATAATGCTTCATTATCGCAAGCTGGACCTAAAGTACATATAATTTTTGTTTTTCGCATAATAATCGCCCCCATATTATTATTTTAACAAAATTTAATAAATTTAAAATAGAAAATATTTTTTTATATAACAATTTTCAAATTATAACTATTAAATATTTTTTCATAAGCATATCTAGTTTAAATGATTAATCTTTATAATTTATTAAGTCTTTTATAATTTCAGCAGCAATTATCAAACCCATAGTTGATGGAACAAAAGCATTTGATCCCGGTATATCTCTTCTTTCTATACATTTTCTTGTTCCAGCAGGACAAATACAATGAAGTCTACAACTTATAGACATATCCTCATAAGGCTTTATTGGCTTTTCTTTTGAATAAACAACCTTTAATTTTTTTACATTTCTTTTTCTTAATTCATATCTCATTACTCTTGCTAAAGGATCAACACTAGTTTTATATATATCACTTACTTCAAGCATTTCAGGATGCATTTTATTTCCAGCGCCCATCGCAGATATTATTTTAACACCTGATGATTGAGCTTCCATTATAATTGAAATTTTTGCTGTAACAGTATCAACACAATCAACAATATAATCATAATCTTTAAATATAAATTCATCTTTATTTGTTGGTAAATAAAAGCATTTCCTAACATCAACTAAAGCATTAGGATTAATAGATAAAATTCTTTCTTTCATCACATCAACCTTATATTTTCCAACAGTATTAAAATTTGCAATTATTTGTCTATTTATATTTGTTGTGCAAACTTTATCATCATCAACAATTGTAAAATTAAAAATGCCACTTCTTGCTAAAGCTTCACATACATAGCCGCCAACTCCACCTACTCCAAAAATTAAAATTTTTGCATTTTTTAATATTTCCATATTATTTTTTCCAAATAATAATTGGCTTCTAGAAAATTGATTAAGCATTTTACCACCTATTTTAATAATTATTTTATTATTATCTTCATATTTAAAAAAGGGCAATAAAGCCCTAATTTTGAATACTTTTTAATTTCTAAGGTATTCAAAAATCTTTTTAAATTATAAATATTAAAGTTTTAATTTTAACGGATATATTTTACTATATATTAAAATAAAAGGCAATATAAGTTAAAATAAAGGTTTTGGCCTATATAAATTTCAATATAAAAATGTCCGCATCCCCAATTGGGCATTTTCATTATACCTTTAACACTATTGACTAGTGCATTTAGTAACTAATCAATGTTGTAGACAGTATATAATTCTAATACAAACGATGTCGACAACAACTCGTTAGCATTAATATTTTTTTCAATTATTCTTTTTTCTAATAGATCATTACCATAATTTAAATATATGATTTTAATTTCGTTGCCTTCATTTTTTAATTCATTTATTACATCAACTAACCATAATGAAATTTTGTCATAAATTTTTTTTATTTCAATAGGTAATGTATCATTTGTTTTCTGATACTCTAATGGATAACAAATTAACTCATATTGATATTGTAATACAGGATAATCATTAAGTTTTTTTATGATTTCACTATTTTTTAATTCACGAATAAAAACTTTTTCGTCAAATTCTTCTGCACAAAAAGAATAAATAACATCTGTTTGCATTTTTTTATTTGTAGAAATAATCAATGTATTACTCATATTCTTCCTCTTTAAACATTAAAATTAACTCTTTTGCTAGTTCTTCTTGTGATATATCCATTTTAACTCTAAGTTTAATTATCATTTTAAGATAGTCTAAATTATTCTTCATATTTCTTCTTCCTATCTAATCAATATACAATAAATTATACCAATGTTTATTCATTAATTCTACTGATTAAGCAAAAATCCTACATGTATTTTTCAGTTTACACAAAAGCACACAAAAGGTCTGGCTATCGTGTAAAAACACACGAAAGCTTTTTTATGAATTTTTTAGAATTTCTTTTCAGAAAATAAAAAAATAGGCAATTTCATTGATAACGGGACTTGAACCATACCAAAATTGCCTAAAAACAAAGAAAAAATGCTAATTTGATTATAAAATCTCGTATTAGCACAGTTGTTCTAATATGTGCCTAAACGTAGGAAAAAATACAATTTCGTACCCCTATAAAAGGCAAAAGAAAAACATATAAAGAAGATAACTCAATAGATGGTTAAATTACATTTCTCGGCTTTTTTAATAATTTAATTTTCTTTAAATTTAAATGCAAAATTAGAGCAGAAGCGATTGCTGTTAATATTTCAGCTATAGGGAATGCCCACCAACCAATATTTACGGCATTATTTAAACGGATGAAAAGTAAAGCAAATGGCACCGGGAAGATAATAAGCCTAAGCAAAGAAATCAGCAGAGGCTCAAATGATTTTCGATATGCCTGCAGTATTCCTTGTATCGCTAGAGAAAAGCCCATAAATACATAACTAATCGATGCGATTCTTATGGATGTTTGACACAAAGAGATGATTTGGTCCTTGTTTTCCCCTGTGGCGGTTAGACCAAACAAATTGGATATCGGCTCGGTTAAAGACTCAAACAGCACAGTAACAATCAACGCAACTATAACCGTGTCGATGATACCCCATTTCATGCATTCTTTTAATCTTTTGGAATTTCCTAAACCAATATTAAACGAAAGCAAGGAGATGATTGTGTTGCTCAGTCCAAAGCAGGAAAATAAAGCAATTTGCTGAATTTTGTAATAAATCCCATAGGTACCATTGATTAAATCCGCTTGAGTATTCAGCGAAAAGACTCTAATCATTACAAACATGTTGATTGATAACAAGCCCTGCATCAGCATTGCTGCCCAGCCCACCTTATATATCTGCACGATGACGGAAGCGTTCGGAATGATGTCTTTGAGATTGTGTCTGACATCTTTATTCAAAACATAATGAAAGAAAACAGCTGCGGTCAATGAGGCAATTTGCCCAATCACCGTAGCATAAGCAGCTCCTGTAACGCCCATTTTGAGCGGATAGATGAAAACATAATCCAAAACAATATTGATGACCGCCCCAAAAACTTGGGCGACAGTCGAATGCACGGTCTTCCCCGTAGATTGCAGGAACCTTTCGAACACGCTAAAGCCAATCGCCCCAAAAGAAAGTGTGGTGACGATTTTTAGATATTCGCTACCCAATTTGATAACTTCCGCATCGTCGGTTTGAATGGACAAGAACCACGTCGAACCGAATAATCCAAAAAGCAAAAAAACGATATATAAAACTAAGCCTAAGAAAATTCCGTTGCCCAACGTCAAGCCGATTTTCTTTTGGTCATTTTCTCCTAATGCTCTTGAAAGTAATGCGTTGATTCCGATACCCGTTCCAACTCCAACAGCAATCATTAAAATTTGCACTGGAAACACGTAGGCTAGAGCGAGGTTCGCTTTGATGCCGGTTTCTCCCATATTGATTACGAAGATCGTATCGACGACATTATAAAGGGCCTGGAGCACCATGGAAAAAACCATCGGCAAGCCCATTGACCACAATAATTTTCTTATTTGCTTATTGGCCATTTTGTTGTTAGACATTAAAAAAATCCTCCTTAACTTCATCCTGATTGGACTTACGTTAATGAAGGATTAACAACTC
>CAJOQR010000041.1 GCA_905236965.1 uncultured Acholeplasmatales bacterium
GTTGATGGATTACAAGAAACATAAATAAATCTTTTAATGTTTGAATTGATAATTGCTTTAATAAATTCATTGCCTAATCCAGTTCTAGGAGGATCTGCAATTATAACATCAAAAGTTTCATTCAATAGCATTTTAGGAAGTAATTCTATTGCGTTTCCTTCAATAAATTTAGCATTATTTATTTTATTTAATTTAGCATTTAAATTAGCATATTTTATGCTTTCTTTATTTGTTTCAATGCCAATTACTTCTTTAGACATTTTTGCTAAATATAATCCTATTGCTCCAACACCACAAAATGCATCTAAGACTCTTTCTTTTTTTGATAATTTAGCTGATTTTAATATAATATTAAACATATTTTCAGCTTGATGTGTATTTAATTGAAAAAAAGTTGTTGGACCTAATTGATATTTAATATTACCAATTTGTTCTATTAAAAATTCTTTGCCTTCTAAATGATTAGTAATAGCACCATAAATTTCTAAATTTTTTTTAGAATCATTAAAATTTTCATAAATTGATATAACATTTGGTAAATTAATTGTTCTTTTTGCTAATTCTTTTATTTTTTCATTTTTTTCATAGCATACAAAACAAACCATTGCTTCTTTCTTTTTATTAACTCTTATTGCTAAATATCTTAAAACGCCTCTATTATATTTTGCTAAATAAGGTGGAATTGATAATTCATCTGCAATTTTTAATATTTTTTTATTTAATTCATTAATTAATTCATCATTTGCTAAGCAATCATCTATTCCTATTAATTCATTAGATTTTGATTTTATCATACATGTTTGATATGAATCATTAATTTTTTTTAAAGGAACTTGGCTTTTATTTCTATAATTTATAATTTTAGGTGAGGATATAGTTTTTCTTATTTCAAAAGTTTTAGAATTAATATTTGAATATCTATTTAATGATTCAATTACTGATTCTCTTTTTAAATTTAACATTTCATCATAATTTATATGTAAAACATTACACCCACCACATTCATCATAATAAGGGCATGGCGGATTTTGTCTATTTGGAGATATTTTTTTATATTGATTTATTTTAGCAAATGCCATATTATCTAAAACTTTAGTAACTGTAACATCAACACCTTCACCTGGTATTGCATCTTCTACAAAAACAGCAAGCTTATTATAATATCCTATTCCTTCACCATTTATACCTAAGCGTTTGATATCTAAAATAAATTTATCGTTTATTTTCACTTTTTCATCTCCATACATTTAAAATAAATAAATTTAGCAAAACCATTATTTACCCCTTTAGAATAAATACCATATTTTCCACCAATCCAACGGCCAGGAGTTGCTATAAATTCATATTCAAAATATTTATTATTGAATCCTAAATAATATTTATTAGGCTCTATATATTTTAAATTAAATATTATTTCATTTGAATCATATATTTCATCTAAAATTATATTATCATTTTCTTCAAATGATCCTCTTTTTAAAATTAAATGATTAGCATCAGATATTTTTTTAATACATATATATGAATAAGTATCACCCATATAACATAATCCTGCTTCATCAAATTCATTTAAAAAAAGTATGGCTTTAGTATTTATTTCAAATGATGAATATAATATTTTTGTTAAAAATAAATTAGGCAACATATTTAAATTTAAAATATTACCATTGATTGAATTTAAAATAAGAGCATTATCTAATTTATAAAAATTAGATTTTTTATTTGCAGGTGTTTGCCACATTAATGATAATTTATTATCTTTAAAATCATCACTATCAATTATTTTATAATCAGATTTTATATCAATAATATAAGGATAATTAGAAACTGGCGTTCCAGCTAAAAGATTATCTTTTATTAATCCACATATAGGCCAGTCATCTATCCATTCAACAGGCTCTAAGCAAATAACTCTTCCATAAGGACCTTGATCAGTAAAATGAATAAAAGCCCATTTATCATTTGGAATATCTATTAATGCACCTTGGTGTGGACCATTTATTTTAGAATCATTTTGCATTAAAATTATTTTCATTTCATATGGTCCATAAATATTTTTGCTTCTTAAAGCAATTTGCCATCCAGTTTTTACAGATCCACATGGTGCTAAAATATAAAAATAATCATTATGGTAATAAAATTTAGGTCCTTCAACAGTAGGAGCAATATTATGTCCATCAAAAATAATTTTATAATCTGTTAATTTTTCTTTTAAATCAGAACTTACCTCATATATTGCAAGCATTGAATTAAAACCAATTCTTGATTTAACAAAACCAACCACTAAATAACATTTATCATCAACCCAAATAGGACATGGATCTTCTATTCCAGGCCCTTTTATTAATAATCTTGGTTCACTCCAAGGTCCGTTTTCTATATCTATAGTTTCGCTAACATATATTCCTTCATCAGGAAAAGGAACAATACAATAAAATTTATTATTATGATATCTTATAGAAGGTGCCCAAACACCAGAGCCATGTTTTACTTCATCATATGTGTTAAAAGGTAATTTATCCCATACATATGAAATTAATTTCCAATCAACTAAATTTTTACTTTTTAAAATAGGAATACATGGTGTATGATTAAAAGATGATGCAATCATATAATAATTATCATCAACTCTTATTACATCAGGATCACTATAATCAGATTTTATTATTGGGTTTTGATAATTCATAAATATCACCTAGCAATTAATCTAACAATATCATTATATGTTACATAAACAAAAAGAATCATAATCAAAATAAAAGCTATATTATTAATAAGATTTTCAATTTTTTTAGGAACTCTTTTTCGAGAAACAGCTTCAATTCCTAAAAAAACAATTCTTCCACCATCTAAAGCTGGTATAGGAAGTAAATTAACAATTCCTATATTTACAGAAAGCATTGAAACAAAGCCTAATAAAGCTATAAATCCAGCACCAATATATACCTCAATTAATGAAAATATACCAACAACACTAGATAAATCAGAAACACCAACCTGCCTTACATCACTAGGCCGTATTAATATTTTTAAGGTATTAAATATTAATAGACAATCACTTCCAAATTGTTTAAAGGCATTAGGAATTGATTTGAAAAAATCAAATTTATAAACAGGAGAAACACCTATTCCATGAATCATTATATCAATATCTTGGCTTTTTAATAATTCATCTGTATAAGGTATAATTTCTTTTGATTCATCATAATCAACTAAAGTATATAAATCATCTTCTAAATGATAATATTTAAATTTAATGCTTGGTGCCCCAACGCCAATATTTTCTTTATAAAAAATATAGCTTAAATATCCCCATCCGGATAAATTTAAAGTTTTACCATTTAATTCAACATTATGAATTTCAGATAAATTGTATTCATTTCCTCTAATTGAAACTCCAACTAAATAATCTTTTGTTTTAAGATTATATTCATAATTTTCATCTTTTGAATTTGCATAATTTAATTTATTAGAAGTATTTCCTACTTCTAATCCATATATATCATAACCTGGTATTATAGATAATTTCATATTTGATGCGCCAAGATTAGAAATACCTATATTATTATATAAAGTTATAGATTCCATTGAATAATTATAAATTGAATCATCACGAACGATAGTTAAATTAATAGTTGTATTATAATCTTCATAAATATCTTTTAATGAATTAGAAAAATCAGTCCAAGTATATACACTATTACCATTAACGGCTATTATTTCATCGCCTTCTTTTAAATATTCAGATGCAGGATAAGCTGATGAAACATCACCTATTATTGTTTTTGATTCATCAGGTACACCTATTGCTAAAGCAACAATTAATGAAATAATTATAGCTAAAATAAAATTCATCATAGGACCAGCAAATAAAGTTAAAAATCTTTGCCATTTTGATTTACTTTCTAAGCATCTATCATAAGGAGTAATTTGCAATCTTTGATCTTTTTCAAAAACATATATAGCATCTTTTAAAACTTTATAATATGTTTCTTCTTCTTTTTCTAATTTAAGTGTTATATGAAGTTCTCCATTTTCTCCAAATAAATCTATATCAGTAACTTCACCTTTTATAGTTGCATCTTTTCCTTCGTCTAAAATTATTTCATAAACATCTTCATTTGAATTCAAATTTAAACCAATTTTATTGCCAACTTTAATTATTGATGCAGTATCTTCTGTTGCAATTGAAACAAATCCACCAATAGGAATAGCACGAATACAAAATTTAGTTTCTCCTAATTGCTTTTTATAAATAATTGGGCCCATACCAATTGAAAATTCATGACATAAAACACCAGCTTTTTTAGCAAAAAAGAAATGGCCTAATTCATGAACAGTTATAATTAAACCAATTATAATTATAAATGCAATTATTGATACAATTGTCAACCATACGCCTGTTAATGCTAATATCATTTTTCTAAACCTCCATGGGCTTTAATAACTTTTTTAATAATTTCATCACTTAAAGATATAATATTTTCTAAATTATAATCAATATTTTTATATTCATCGTTTGATATTTCATCATAAATAATTTTTTCAATATCTAAAAATTTAATTTTATCATTTAAAAATAAAGCAACTGCTGCCTCATTTGCAGCATTTAAAACTGTAAGATAAATACTTTCCTTTCTTGCGGCTATATATGCATAAGAAAGGCAAGGGTATCTATCAAAAGAAAGCTCCTCAAAGCTTAAATTTAAATTATATAAATTCAAATTATCAGATTCTAAATTATTATGAGATGGATATCTTAATGCATAAGAAATTGGTGTATGCATATCAGATGTTCCAATTTCTGCTTTAATTGTTCCATCATTAAATTCAACCATAGAATGCACAATTGATTGTCTATGTAAGATAGTATCAATTTTATCATATGGTATATCAAATAAATAATGGGCCTCAATAACTTCAAAGCCTTTATTCATCATTGTTGCAGAATCTATTGTAATCTTTTCTCCCATCTTCCAATTTGGATGAGCTAAAGCTTCTTTTTTAGTAACAAATTCTAATTCGTTTCTTTTTTTATCTCTAAAAGATCCACCAGATGCTGTTATAATAAGCCTTTTAATTTCTTTTTTATTTTCTCCTGTTAAACATTGTAAAATAGCAGAATGCTCTGAATCAATTGGAATTAAAGGCACATTATATTCTTTTATTAAAGATTTAATAATATCTCCTGCTACAACTAAAGTTTCTTTATTTGCAAGGCAAATTTCTTTTCTTGCTTTTATTGCTGCAACAGTTGGTTTTAATCCAGCTATTCCAACTAATGCATTTATAAATGTTTCATTATCATATTTTTTATAGCCTGCAATAAATTCTAATCCTTCATCACCATAAACAATTATAGGAGAATATGATAATTTATATGAATTCTTTTTTCTAAAGCAAACAATTTCTGGTTTAAATTCTTCTATTAAAGCCAAAGAAAGCTCTATATTAGAGCCTACTGACATTCCTATTATTTTAAATTCATCTTTTGATTTTCTTACAATATCTAAAGTTTGTCTACCTATAGATCCACAAGCTCCAACAATGTATAAATACTTCATTTAAAATACCTTCTTATAAAGCTGAGTCTAAAAATGGGAAAACAACAGCTATAACTTGAATTAAAGCAACAAATGTTGCTGATGCAAATAAACTTGAATCAAATCTATCTAATATACCACCATGGCCTGGAAAAATATTTGAATAATCCTTAATACCAAAATAGCGTTTAAATTTAGATGCTACTAAATCACCTATTTGACCACATACGCTCATTAAAATAGTTAAAATTACCATAAATATTTTTATATGAATTTTCTCGCTATAAACATAGCTTACACTAAATACACCTGTAAAAAATTCTATTGTATTCCCATCATGAAATGCTGGTGAAAAATATTTATATGTAATTAAAAAAACAACACCTACTATTGTAGCAACACATGATCCCCCAATAGCACCTTCCCATGTTTTTTTAGGTGAAATTTGAGGAGCCATTTTATGTTTACCAAATTTTAAGCCAAACACTAATGCAAAAATATCTGTAAAGGCAGTTATTAATATCATATAAATTATAAATCTGACACCATAACTTCTTAAAATAGTAAAAGCACCAAATGTTACTGATAAATATATCATCATTAAGAATATTCTTCCACAATCTTCTATTTCAAAGTCTTTAATAACTAAAGATAAAAGCATTAAAACGATAAATACTACAACTAAAACCATATATAAATTTAATTCATATGGAAAAAGTGCTAAAAAACGACAAATTAAAGATGAATTTACACCCGAATAAATTACTTTATATGAATCAACAATTGAAAAATAAAGTAAAATTGTAAATAAAGTTGATAACAATTTTATCCAAAAATTAATTTCATGCTTTTTATCATACATATTAAGCATTTCAAAGCATGCACAAATTAAAAATATAAATAAAATAATCTCTAAAATTGGCATTAAAGCTGGAACAAATAATGCAGGTATTAAAATCGTACCCATAATAATTGCAGTTATTATACGTTGCTTCATAGTTTCTCCTTATAAAATAATATTTTATAACTAAAACAAATTTCAATCAATTATAACATTATTAAATATAAAAATCTAGCATAATAACATCTTTAAACATTATTTCATGCTAGATTAATTAATAATAATTATTTTATCTTTTCAATTACTCTCATTTTTGCACTATGAGCTCTATTATTTGAATTTAATTCTTCTATAGAAGGTATGATAGGATGCTTTGTTATAAGTTCAAAAGATAAATCATTATCAATCATAATAGGAAGTCCTGGAATATCTTTTAAAGTGGTTTTTTCTTTAAAAATAGTTTTACATATTCTATCTTCTAATGAATGAAATGTTATTACAACTGCTCTACCTTTTATATTAAGCATATCAAGTGCATCTAAAATAGATGTTTCAAAAACTCTTAATTCATCATTTACAGCAATCCTTAATGCTTGAAAGGTTTGTTTAGCTGGATGTCCTTTCTTATTTAAAGCTTTTTGTGGAAGGCTCTTTTTAATAACATCAACTAAATCAAATGTAGTTTCAATTGGCTTTATTTTTCTTTCGCGCTCAATTCCTCTTGCAATTAATTTTGCATTGTTTTCTTCACCATATCTATAAATAATTTTCATTATTTCATCAAATGAATATTCATTAACAATTTTTCTTGCAGTTAATACTTGATTTTGATTCATCCTCATATCAAGTGGAGCATCATAATTATATGAAAATCCACGTTCTGGAATATCTAATTGAAATGATGAAACACCTAAATCATAAATTATTCCATCTATTCTATTAATTCCTAATTTATTTAATTCTATTTTTAAATCTTTAAAATTAGCTTGAATTAAACTATAATTAGAAGATATTTCATCTAATATAGTCTTACTTCTTTTTAAAGCATATTCATCTTGATCAAAACAATATAAATGACCAGTTGTTAATTTTTCTAATATTTTTTTTGAATGACCGCCGCCACCAGTTGTTGCATCAACATAAATGCCATCTGGTTTAATTGCTAAATTATTTATTGCTTCATCCAAAAGAACACTTTTATGTATATACATATATTTTTCCTCATTATTTTTATATTTAAAATATATCACATTTATTAATAAAAATATATATCTATAAATAGAAAATAGACGCTCCTTGGCGTCTATTTCTATCAGTTATTTAAATATTTGAGTTCTAATTATTCAGCTGATTCTTTTGAAGCCTTTGGTGCTACTACTTGTTTTCCTTTATAAAAACCACAATTTTGACAAACTCTATGAGCTAATGTTAATTCTCCACAGTTTGGACAAGTGATCATTCCAGGAACAGTAATAGCTTGATGAGATCTTCTCATACCCTTTTTGCTCTTAGAAACTCTTCTAAAAGGTACTGCCATTTTATCCTCCTATAATAAATCTTTTAATGCTGCAAATTGAGGATTAATTGAATTATCTTCATCAATTTCATCTATATCTACATCATCTTCAAAGCTTTCTTTTGTATAAGCCATTGGCTTATTACATAAAACTGCAGTTAAAACTGCATCATAAGTATTTAAGGTTTCACCATCAATTATGGATGCATCCTCTAAGCTTTTATCTTTTGTAAATAATTCACTTGCTTTAGCATTAATTTCATAAGGAATAGCTTTTAAAGATATAGCATCTTCTAATATTAGCTCAATACTGAAACTAAATTCATATAAATATGTATCAATGCCTCTTTCTTTTAAAGTTCCTTCAACCTTACAAACGCTTGATGATAATATATCTTCAAATCCATCTAAATCTATAGATAAATCTAATTCATCATTAAATTTATAAGGCATAGCTATTTTCCTTAGCTGAGCTAAACTAAATTTCATTCAAATCACCCCAGCAATCGATATTATATAAATTTTAGCAATAAAAGTCAAGAAAATGTTTATAAATAAAGGTATTAATTTGTTAATAATTAATCATTATTCAAATTCTATTTTTAAATCAATTAATCCTTCATAAAAATCATCTTCATGTGTAACTAAAATTACAGCACCTGGAAATTCATCAATTGCTTGCCATAGCTCTGCTTTAGATAAAATATCTAAATGATTTGTAGGTTCATCTAAAATCAAAACATTTGATTTTTTCATACTCATTAAAGCAAGTCTTACTTTTGTTTGCTCACCACCAGATAATTCTTTCATTGGCTTTATTGCTAAATCGCCTTTTATACCTGCTGATGCTAAAATGCTTCTTAATTCTAAATCAGTTTTTAAATGATAATAATATCTTAAATAATTTATAGCATTTACATCACTAAAATTTTCTTCTTGAGCAAAATAATTTAAATCGCAAGAAGGCCCCCAGCTATATTCTCCTTTTAATGGCTTTATAATATCCATTAAAGTTTTAATTAATGTTGATTTACCAATACCATTTTTTCCTAAAATGACTACTTTTTGATTTTGTTTAATTAATAAATTTAAATTTTCTAATACAACTTTATCCTCATAACCAATTGTTAAATCAGTTAGCTTTAATACAATTTGTCCTAATTCTTTAGAAAAAGGAAATTTTAAATGCATAGGCTCATGATTTATAGGCTTTTCTAATCTTGATAATCTTAAAAGAGCATTTCTTCTTGATTTTGCTTGACGAGATGTTGTTGCCCTAACAATATTTTTTTGTATAAATTCTTCTGTTTTCTTAATATATTTTTGTTGATTTTCATATGCTTTTTTATAATTATCTTCTCTTATATTTCTTTCTTTTAAATAAAGATCATAATCCATATTATATCTTGTTAAAGTTTTATTAGATAAAGCATATATGCATCTTGCAATTTTTCTTATAAAATTCTCATCATGAGATATTACTACAAAAGCCTTTTTAAAATCATTTAAATATTTTGCTAACCATTCTATATGAGCCTCATCTAAAAAATTAGTAGGTTCATCCATCAATAATACATCAGGCTCTTCTAATAATAATTTTGCTAAATATACTTTAGCTCTTTGCCCTCCAGAAAGCTCACTTAATTTTCTATCAAGTCCATATTCTTTTATTCCTAAACCATTTAAAATATTACCTAATGTTGAATTTATAGAATAAAAATTTTCACTTTCTAATTTTTCTTGTATATTATAAGCATATTCTAAATATTTTTGTTGTGTATTTTCATCAACATTAACTAAATCTTCATAATATTTATTCATCTTAGCTTCTAATTTAAACAAAGGCTCAAAAACTAAAGTTATATAATCATAAATTGATATATCATTATTAACCTTTAGGTGCTGATCTAAATATCCATATTTAATATTATTTAACCAAGTAATAGTTCCTTTATCAGGAATTAAATTTTTAGAAATCAAATTCATAAAAGTAGATTTACCTGCACCATTATCACCTACTAATACTATATGCTCTCCTTCTAAAATTCTAAATGAGACATCATTATATAATTCTATATCTTTATATTTAAATCTTAAATTTTCAACTTCTAATAGTCCCATTTCAATCCCCTTTAAATTAAAAGCATAAGAATGTTTTATTTTAATTTTGAAGAATTAATTTCATTTAACATTTTTACAAATTCATCTATTGTAACAGTTGTTTGATTTTGTTCGCCATATTTTCTATAAGTTACTAATCCTGATTCAATTTCTTTATCTCCGATTACTAATTGATAAGGAATTTTTTGCATTTGAGCTTCTCTTATTTTATAGCCTAATTTTTCATCACGATAATCAGTTTTATATCTAATTTTATTCATTCTTAATATATTTGCTAAATTAGAAGAAAATTCTTTATGATATTCTAAATTTACAGGAATAATTACAGCTTGTACTGGAGCAAGCCATGTTGGGAATACACCCTTTGTTTCTTCTAATAAGAATGCAACAAATCTATCCATAGAGCCTAAAATTGCTCTATGAATAACAACTGGTCTTGATTTTTGACCTTCTTGATCAATATATTCAAGCTCAAATCTTTCAGGCAATTGATAATCTAATTGGATTGTAGATAAAGTTACATCATGACCTATTGCTGATTTTACTTGAACATCTAATTTAGGACCATAAAATGCTGCTTCACCTATTGCTTCATAATAATCAACACCAAGTTCATTTAAAACTTCTCTTAATTCATTTTCTGATTTTTCCCATAATTTATCATTACCAAAATATTTTTCTTTATCTAAAGGATCTCTTAATGATAATCTAAATTTATAATCCTTAAATCCAAAATCATTATAAACATCTAAAATTAATTTAGTAACCTCCTTAAATACATCACCTATTTGAGATGGCATACAAAATATATGTGAGTCATTTTGATAAAAAGCTCTTGTTCTTTCAATACCTGTTAATGCTCCTGATGCTTCATATCTAAAATCTGCTGCTATTTCAGCAATTTTTAATGGTAATTCCTTATATGAGTGCAATTGAGATTTATACATAACCATATGATGTGGACAATTCATTGGTCTTAAAACATATGATTCATCATCAACATCCATTTTAGGGAACATATCATCCTTATAATGATCCCAATGTCCAGAAGTTTTATATAAATTTACATTTCCTAAAGCTGGTGTTAATACATGATTATATCCTAAAGCATATTCTTTATCCATAATATAATCAGATAATAATCTTCTTACAATAAAACCATTAGGTAACCACATAGGAAGCCCTCTTCCTACTAAATCATCAAACATAAAAATGCCTAATTGTTTTCCTAATTTTCTATGATCTCTTTGCTTTCTATCTTCTAAAACTTCTAAATGATGCTTTAATTCTTCTTCTGTGTTCCAACAAGTTCCATAAATACGAGTTAAAACATCATTTTTAGAATCACCTCTCCAATATGCTCCTGCAACAGATAATAATTTAAAATTTTTTAAAACACCTGTTGATATAACATGAGGTCCTCTACAAACATCAGCATAATCTCCTTGTTCATAAATTCCTACATAATCATCATTTATTGCATTTATTAATTCTTTTTTATATTTATCATAATCAAATTTTTCTAAAGCATCTTTTTTAGATAGCATATAATGATTAATTGTAATATTTTCTTTAACAATTTTTTTCATTTCAGCTTCTATTTTAGCTAAATCATCATTTGTTACAACTCCATTTACACCAAAATCATAATAAAAACCTTCTTCAATTGCAGGTCCAACCCCACAAGTTGTTCCTGGATATAATCTTTTCATCGCTTGAGCTAGCAAATGGGCACATGAATGATTTATTACTTCAAATGCTTCTTTATCTGTAAACAAAACTAATTCAAGCTTTGAATCTTCTTCAATAGGTGTTTTCAAATCAACAAGCTTATCATTTAATTTTGCAACACAGCATTTCTTTGCTAAACTAGGTGATAATTCTTTAGCAACATTAATAATTAATGTTCCTTTTTCAACTTCTTTTACACTTCCATCAATTAATATAACCTTTACCATAAAAACCTCCATAAAATTAAAAAATTCGCCCTTAATAAAAGGACGAATTAAATTCCGCGGTGCCACCTTAATTTTAGATAAAATCTAACAGCTCTAAATTCTTAACGCGAATAAAACGTGAATGCATTTCCTCATTCAATCTCCTTTAGTAGTAATATATACATAACCTTATACATTTTCACCAACCATGTTTTCTCTAAAAAGATTTATTATATATATCATGTCTAAAATCATCGACTAAAGTAATTATAATATTTCTTTATAATTTTTTCAAGAAAAACTATTAAATAATAAAATTAAGATTGACTGAATTATTTATTCTTACTATTTACAAATTATCTATAGTAACAAAATAAGGAATAGAATAGAATTCTTTTATATCGATTTTATTACAATTATCTATTTTATCAACTTCAATTAATAAATTAAAGTGTTGATTTATATCCAAAGCTTCTCTTAATGGATGGGATAATATTTCAGAATTAACTATAATTTCATTATCAATATAATTAATATCAGTAACAGCATAACAAGTTAAACTTACTATTTTTAAAAAATTTAAATTAATCAATGATTTATTCATAAAATATTCTTCATCATATTTATCTATTATTTCTTTATTTTCTTCATATAGAAAACTATTTTTAATAAATGCTAAATCATCAATACTATTGATTAATTGATTTTCTAATAATGAATCATTCATGCCACAATATATTTCATAAATATTTGATATATTTAAATTTGATTCAATTGAATTATAATAAATATCATTTGCATTTATATCAAAATCTAAAAATGAATAATATGATTCAAATCTTTCATCATTTTTCATTGAATCTTCTATTAAATCCATATCAGATTTTGTTAGTCCATCAAATGCAAATCTTAAAACTCTTTGATAAATAGATGAAACTATTTTATCTTTATCTTTAATTTCAAATATATCTTCAATTTCTACTAATTTTGGATAATTAAAATCTGTTAATTTATAATCTATTAATTTTATACTTTCCTCATTTTTTAAAATAGAAAAATAATAATTTCTCATTTTAATTTCATTATCAATGGATTCATAAAATTCACCATCAACTGATATTATTTTATTGCTATGGACATATATTTCTCTATCATCATCATATAAATTTACTTTATATTTTTTATCAATTGAAACTTTATCTATTTTTTTAAATTCAAAATTACAGAAATTATAAGAGCCAATGAAATTTCCCGCTAAATCATATACATTTGAATTACGTTTTTCAGATTCGCCTCTAAATTTATAATTAGTATATCCGTTTTCAATTTTAGGCAATTGCTTTAAAACAAGGTCAAATGTCCGATTAAATGTTAATTTATCATTATAAATTTTAATACTATATTCATTATCATCATTTAAAACATAAGTTATTTCTTTATATGTTCCACTTGATGTATCTGTTGGAGATATTTTAGTAAAATCTTGATTTAAAATATCAAAATTATATTTTATGTCATACTCATCTTCACTATATTGTATTTGATTTAAATCATACATTTTTTCAATATTTCCTTCTTCTAGTCTTATACTTTTAATGTCTGATTTATCTAAATTCTTAATCCACATAAAATCTTTAAAATCATATAATTTAAAAGTTTCTTCTTTAGAATTATTACATGAAAATAAGCTTATTATTAAAACAAAAATAAATAACAACAAAAATATTTTTTTCTTCATTTAATTCATCTCCTTATATTGATGGATTTAGGCTAAAAGCGCCACATTTTGTGCATTCATATCTTATTCTTATATTAGGCTTATTAATATTTATTAAATTTTTTAAAACTATTTTTAGACTATTCATATATTTGCCATCTTTCCATGAATTTAAAAAAAAATACAAAAATCTAAAAATACTTCATATTATTATTATAACCTCTTTTATATTTGAAACAATATACAATCTATAAAAAAATTTATATATAAAAAAAATTAATGTTTTTTTATACATTAATCTTTTATTATGTAATATAAATAAATTTTAAAATAATATTTTATTCATTAACTATAATAATTATATTCTGAATCATCTGGAACATATAAATAAATAGATTCTATTAATAATACATCTATTATAAGCTGTGAAAAACTAACTTGTGATCCATTAAAAACTCCAAGCAAAGCAAATGCAGCATCAATTAATGCAATTGTAAATGCTGTTAAAAAATAATTTTTATTATTTAATGAAAATATCATAAATATAATCAATAACACATCAATTATAACTGAATATATTAAAGAAAATGCATTACCATCATTAATAAATTGAAATGCAATATATACTATATCTGCACCAAAATATAAAATTATTATTGATATCATAAATGACCTATTAAAAGATTTTTTATATGACATCAATATAAAAAATAAAGCACTTAAACCAATACATATATAGCTTGCTATTGTAGCAATTGCTGCTCCTTTAGCTTCATTTGAAAAATAATCAGGATTTCTATAAATAACATCTAAAGTATCAAAAGCATCAATTATTGGATTAATAATTAAAGCCATTGCTAAAATAGCTCCGATAAGCATAATTATAAATTTATTCTTTTTAATAAAATTCATTTTTCTTACCTCATCTTACATATCTTTTTGAATTATCCATAACAATTACATTTACTAAATCTAATAATCTAGCAATAATTCTATCTGCTTTTAATAAATTTCCTTTAGTTTTATCTCCAGCTAGATGATATTTTAATTCATCACCAGGATTTATATTAGATGTAATAAAAACAGGCTTTTTCTCCATTAATCTATAATTAATTAAAGGTCCAAGTATTTCATCTCTAACCCAAGGTGTCATATTTTCAGATCCTAAATCATCTAATAATAATACATCTACTTCTTTTAAATTATCAATTATTTTTTCAAATTCTTCTTGATTACCAAAAGTTGATTTTATATTAGAAACTAAATCAGGAAAATATACTAAAATTGATGATATATCTTCTTTAGCAAGCTCATTTGCTATAACTGCTAATGTATAAGTTTTACCAATTGAAAAAGTTCCATATAAATATAGACCTTTTGGATAATTTAATTCTTTATAATCAATTATAAATTTTTTTAAATAATTTATAATTTTAATTCTTTGCTCATCCTTTAATTCATAATTTTCTATTGATGCTTCTAAAACATTTATAGGTAGGTATAATGTTGAAATATTTTTATTTTGATTAAATTTTAATCTAGATATTTTTTTATATTTACATTCTCCATCATAAAAATATTTACCATCATATTCTTTTTTTAATCCCTTTATAGAAAAAGGACATGAATCTAAAGACTTACATTTATCGCATATAATTTTTTCTTCATACATTATTAAAAAATCATTATAATTAATTTCTTTAACATCATATTCATTATATATTTTTTTTAAATCTTGTAATGTTGGAATGTTATCATTTATCATAAAACATTAAAGCCTCCAAAATTATTTGATTCATCATTTACTTCTTGTTCAAGTTTTGCATTAGTTACAAATTTAATAGCATCTTCTGTTGTATAAATATTATTTTCACTCCATGATAAAGCCATTTTTTTAAAATAATTTAATGTAGGCAATTCACCTTTATCTTTTATTATTTTTAAAACCATACAGTTTATTACACCTCTTGGAAGCATTATTTCTGCATAAACATCATTTAAAGTTTTTAAATATTTTTCTGGATAATTAGGCATTGCACCTTCTAATAAATCAGCAGCTGTAACATTATTTAAATAATCACATAAATCTTTATTTTCGACCATTTCATCATCTTTATTTATTAATTTTGGTGCTTTCATATTCCTTTTAAATTTAAATAAATCATTTGCTTTATTTTTTAAAATTTTATAATCATAAATTCCTTTTGTATTTATAGAATCTGAATAAAGACTCATCATTTCTGTTTCATTAAAGCCATAAACAAAAGCTAAATTTTGAATTTGATCTTTAAAATTTTTAGTAATACCTGTTTCTAAAAAATCAAGATTAATTCCTTTTACAAAAAAATCAAAATCAAAATTATAATTTTTTATTTTTAAATTTCTATTAGTTCTTTTTCCTAATATATATTTAAATTTATCATAAGTAATTTCATTATCAATTTGAGATTGATAAACATCATCAAATGTCTTAGTTATATTTATAGCATTTGCTTTATCAATTTTTTCTACCTTGAAATGATTATATATAAAATCAAATGTATCTTTTGTAATCTTTGCATATAAATAAAGACCTAATGTTGCATCTTTAATAAAGCTTTTTGCTGTAAGAGGTGGACATATAACATATGTATAACTTTTATCTTGCATTTCATAACTAATTAAAAGTCCTATGCCTTCAAGTTTAATTCTTGCCTTTAAAAAGCTTACGCTAGTAAAAGAAAAAATATCAAAAAAATCTTCATGCTTAATTGATTCACTCTTTAAATTATTCCTTTCAATTAAAGAATATAATCCTAAATAAAGCATTAATGCATCGCTTCCCATAAGCGGTGCATATAATAGTGAAACAACGTTAACGTCATCATTTGATAGCGTAAAACTTGAATATATATTAAATTTTGAACTGCTATCAAATTTTGATGCCATAATTTTCTCCTACTTGTTTAGACTTACGCCTTTTAATTCATATTTTTTTTCTATATCTTCATATATTGTATCAATAAATTTTATTGTCTTTCTTTTATTTCCTAATAAATATTCTGAATCAATATAAAAATCAATAGAAGTTTCTTTTGGAGTTTGCATAATAATTTTAGCATTTACAGAGAAATGAGGAATTTCTGAAAAAATTTCACAATAATCATCATTAACTGATACTATTTCATGTTTTAATCGCTTCAAAGTATCTAAATATACTTCTTTAATTTGATCATAAGAAGCTTTATAATAATGAGTTTGTAATTCATAAATTTTAGCGTTTTCGCTTGTTTCAAATTGTGGCATAATTATTCTCCTTTTAAAATATCATTTATAACATTTATTACTTGTTTTTTTGTTTCTATAAAATCTCCAGAACTATCAATTACATAATCAGCTAATTCTTTTTTTAAATATAAATCCATTTGTGAATGAATTTTTGCTAAAGCATAATCTTCATCGATTCCATCTCGTGCCATAAGACGTTCAACTTGTAATTTTTTTCTTAAAAAAACACAAATTGTTTTATCACATAAATATTCTAATTTTGCTTCAAATAATAGTGGAATGTCAACAAAAATTAATCCATCAGGTATATTTCTTATCCTATTTTTTATTTCATCGACAATTATTGGATGAGTTATTTTATCTAAAACTGTTTTCATTGCACTATTATTAAATATCAGCTGTGCAATTTTTTTTCTATCTAAATTACCATTTAAATCTAAATAATCTTTTCCAAATCTATCAATTATAGCTTTATATATTGGACCATCTTTTAATGATAATTCATGCGTTATCTCATCTGAATCAATAACAGCATATCCTAATTCTTTACAAATGCTTGCAACATTTGATTTACCACTTGCAATACCACCAGTAATACCTATGATTCTTTTCATATTTTACCTCTGACAATTATCACAATAATATGTAGACCTTCCATTAATTTTTATTTTTGTTAATTTATTTGCACATAATGGACAAATAGATTTTGTATGTACACATAAAAAATCTTGATATTCACCCTTTTGACCTAAGCTTGATGTATAAGATTTTATAGTAGTACCTTTATGCTTTATAGCATCAGATAAAATATATTTTGTATTATTTATTATATTTTCTAATTCAATTAAAGTAATTGTATTAGAAATCCTTAAAGGATTAATTTTTGATTTAAATAATACTTCATCCACATAAATATTTCCTAAACCTGCAATTATTTTTTGGTCAAGCAAACATGTTTTAATTGGAATAGCCTTTCTTAATATTTTATCATAAATATTTTTTATTTCAATTTCTTTATCTAAAATAGGATCATATCCTACTTCACATAAAGGATATGTATTATATAAATCAGCATCTATTTTATATTCAATCCTTCCAAATTTTCTAACATCTTGATAGCATAGCATATAACCATTAGATAAATAATATATAAGATGAATATGTTTATTATCAAAAGAATCTTTTTTTAAATAAAAATATTTACCTTCCATTCTAAGATGTGAAATAATAGATCCTATATCAAGTTTAAAAATTAAAAATTTCCCTCTTCTTTTTAAATCTATAATCTTTTTTCCTATAACATTTTCTTTAAAATAATTATAATCATTTACAATTATCTTTTCATATTTAATTTTTATATCAACAATAGTAAGATTTATTAATTCTTTTTCTAAAACTCTTCTTACTGTTTCAACCTCAGGAAGTTCAGGCATATTATTTACCTATATGTTTAACCATATCTAAATTAAATTTATTTTTATCATAAAATGCATCATCATTAAGAGGATATCCTAAACAAATAAAGCAAAAAACATATTTACCATCTTCTAAATTTAAAATTTCATTAGCTTTTAAATATCTTTCTTCTAAAGGATATGTCCCAAGCATAACAGAACCAATATTCATATCTGTTGCTTTAATCATTATATTTTCTGTTGCCATTGCTAAATCTAAGCTTGCATAATTTGGAGCAGCTAGATTATCTAATTTAGTTCCTATTACAGCAATCATTTGATTTGCATCCTTTACTATCATTGTACTTTTGGTATAAATTTCAGCAATTTTTAAAATTAAATCTTTGTTTTCAATAATTATATATTCCCTTGATCTTTGATTCTTAGCTGATGGAGCAGCTTCTCCATACTTACATAATGTAACTAAATCTTCATATGGTATTAATTCATCTTTAAATTTCCTAACGCTTCTTCTTAATAATATAGAATCCATTATTTCACCTCATACCAATCTTTTCCAAATGAATCTCCAACCTCAAGTGGAACATTTAAAGAAACAGAATTTATCATTTCATATCTAACTAAATTTTGCAATATTTCTTCTTCACCTTTTTCTACTTCAAAAACTAATTCATCGTGAACAGAAACAAGCATTTTACTTTTTAGATTTTTTTCTTCCATTTTTTTATCAATATTAACCATTGCAATTTTAATTATATCTGCAGCACTTCCTTGAATTGGAGCATTCATAGCCATTCTTTTTGCAAATTCTCTTTGCATATATATTTTAGAATTTATTTCAGGAATATATCTAATTCTATTTTTCATTGTTTTAACATAACCATTTTTTTTACAATCAGCTATTATATTTTCCATAAATTCTTTAATTTCAGGATATGCTTCATAATAACTATCAATAAATTCCTTTGCTCTTATATTAGATATACCTAAATCTTGAGCAAGACCAAATGCTGATATACCATAAACTATACCAAAATTAACAGCCTTTGCTTGGCGTCTATCTTCTTTTGTAATATCTTTTTTCTTAAATATATCTTGTGCAGTTTTAGTATGTACATCAACACCATTTAAAAAAGCATCCTTTAATCCTTTAACATTTGCCATATGAGCTAAAACTCTTAATTCTATTTGAGAATAATCAGCACTATATAATAAATTACCTTCTTTAGATGGAACAAACATTTTTCTTATTAAATGTCCTTCTTTTGTTCTAATAGGAATATTTTGTAAATTAGGCTCAACTGATGATAATCTTCCTGTATTTGTTAAAGCTTGTTCAAAAATAGTATGAACCTTTCCGTCAGGATATATATAATCTTTTAAACCTATAATGTATGTTGAATATAATTTAGTTTTTGCTCTATAATCAATTACTAAATTAACAATTGGATTAAAAGATTTTATTGCTTCTAAAATCTCAATATCAGTAGAATATGAATTTGCTTTTTTCTTTGGATATGGAATATTTAATTCTTCAAATAATACAATTCCTAATTGTTTAGGACTTGAAACATTAAATTCATGACCTGCAAGTTTATAAATTTCATCTTGTGTTAATAATATTTCTTTTTCTAATTCTTTTTGTTGGCATAAAAGCTCATCTTGATTTATAAGCATACCTTCAAATTCCATTTTTCCTAAAACTTTAGATAATGGAATTTCAATATCTGTAAGTAAAGCTAATTGATCATTTTCTATTAATTTTTCTAATGATTTAGGCTTTATATTATGTAAGGCAATTACTTTTTTAGCAACATGTGAATAAATAATTTGTTTATCTGGCATTGCTTTTTTAGCACCTTTTCCATAGACTGTCTCATCATATAAAACATCATCATAATCATAATAATTTGCAACAGCTTTAAAATCATCATGTGATACATTTGTATCTAAAATATATGTTGCCAATAATAAATCAAAATCTATTCCTTCTAAATCAACTCCAAACCTTTTAGATAAAACAAAAGCTCTTTTATAATCAAAAATAGATTTTTTTATATTTTTAGCAGCTAAAAATTTAATTAATTCATTAGATGTAATTAAATTAGAATCTATTATAAAGCACCCTAAATCATTTTTTAATCCTATTGCTAAAATAGGAGATTTATGATAATTGTATTCAAATGTTTCAAAAATTAAAGATGAATTATTAATTAATATTTTATTTAATTTATCTTGATTATCTATTATTTCATAATTAGAA
>CAJOQR010000042.1 GCA_905236965.1 uncultured Acholeplasmatales bacterium
GGTGGATTTGTTATAGGATCTGAAATGAGTAGAGGTGTTAAAAATATATTAGTTGAAGATTGTATTTTTTCTGGTACTGATATAGGAATAAGATTTAAATCAGCTATGGGACGTGGAGGCATTGTAGAAGATATTACTATAAAAAATATAAAAATGTCTAAAATCATTGGAGAAGCAATGATTTTTACAATGGGATATGTATTAGTAAATATTGAAGACGCTAATGAAGGAAAAATTTTAACAAATTTAGAAGATGTACCAGAATTTAAAAATATTTATATAGAAAATATAAATTGTGATTCATCAAAAATAGCATTAAAAATTGAAGGATTAAAAGAAAAGAAAATTCATGATATTTATATAAAAGATTCTAAAATTTTTGCAGAAAAAGATTTATCTTTATCCTTATGTGAAAATATTAAAATTATTAATACATATATTAATGATAATTTTTATGAAAATGAATTATATACAAAATAAAAAAGCACTTATTGTGCTTTTTTAATTTAAATAATTATAATACTCTTAAGATTTTGCCATTTATTAAAATTAAAAAGAAGTCAATGATTCCAATAATAAATCCAATGCCTACAAAATCAAGAATAATACGTACAACACCTGCAACAACATTACCTTCTAAAATTCTTGCGATTGGGCTTAAAATCCAACCGAAGAAGAAAGCTAAAATTGCAGAAATTATTTTGTTAATTCCAAAATAATCATTACTATAAGTCTTTGCCATAATCTAATCGATAATCTCCTTTCATTTTGATTATATCATTTTGAAAAATAAAAAAAAATAACATATTTTTAGTAAAGTGTGGAATAATATACTTTTTAATAATTATAATATTTAATTTTCTATTGAAAAAAATATTCAATTATGATAACATATAAAAGCTGTTTTATGCAGCAAAGCACATTACTCCGCTGGCAACATGGGATTTATTGGCTATGAGTTTTGTTAGAAGGAGAAAATCAAATGGCAAAAGGTCAAGATTTAATTAACGAAATTACAGCTGAATATTTACAAGATCGTCCTGATTTTAGAGCTGGTGATACTGTAAAGGTTTATGTAAAAATCGTTGAAGGTGAAACTCACCGTATCCAAGTTTTTGAAGGCTTAGTTATTAAGCGTCAAGGTGCTGGTATTTCTGAGACATTCACAGTAAGAAAAATTTCTTACGGAATTGGTGTTGAACGTACTTTCCCTATTCATACACCATCAATCGACCATATTGAAGTTTTAAGACATGGTAAAGTTCGTCGTGCTAAATTACATTACATTCGTAACTTATCAGCTAAAGCTTCACGTATTAAGGAACGTCGATAATTTAAGAGTCACCAAATGGTGGCTTTTTTATTTTAAAAAATATTTATATAAATATAGTAAATTTTTTTAACTTATGTTAAAATTGTTATGTTTTTTAATGGAGGTATTAAAATGGGTGGTTTTTTTGGAGTGGTTTCAAAAAAAGATTGTGTATTTGATTTATTTTTTGGTACTGATTATCATTCACATTTAGGTACTAGACGTGGTGGAATGGTTGTTTATGGTGAAAATGGCTTTAATAGAGCTATTCATAATATTGAAAATGCACCATTTAGAACTAAATTTGAAAATGAGATTGCATCTATGAAGGGTAATATGGGAATAGGATGTATTTCTGATTATGAGCCTCAACCATTGATTGTTAAGTCTCATCATGGTACTTATGCAATTTCAACTGTTGGAAAAATAAATAATGTTGATGAAATTCAAAAGAATTTATTTGAAAATGGTTTTTCTCATTTTTTAGAAATGAGTGGTGGAGATATTAATCCAACAGAGCTTGTAGCTTCTTTAATTAATAAAAAAGATAATCTAATTGATGGAATTAAATACGCTCTTGATTCTATTGATGGTTCTTTAACTTTAATTTTATTAAATGAAAAAGGTATTTATGTTGCAAGAGATAAATTTGGTAGAACACCTGCAATAATAGGTCATAAAAATGATTCTTTTGCTGTATCATTTGAATCATTTGCATATTTAAATTTAGGTTATAATGATTACAAAGAATTAGGACCTGGTGAAATTTCTATTGTTACAACAGATGGTGTAAAAACATTAATAAGACCAAATGAAAAAATGCGTATTTGTACATTCTTATGGGTATATTATGGATATCCATCTTCAACATATGAAGGATTAAGTGTTGAAAAAATGCGTTATAATTGTGGAAAATATATTGCTCAAAGAGATAATGTTAAGCCTGATATTGTAGCTGGTGTACCAGATTCAGGAACAGCTCATGCAATAGGATATGCTAATGAATCAGGAATTCCTTTTTCACGTCCTTTTATTAAATATACACCAACATGGCCAAGAAGCTTTATGCCTACAATTCAAGAAAAAAGAGATTTGATTGCTAAAATGAAATTAATTCCTGTTCATGATTTAATTGATGGTAAAAAATTATTATTGTTAGATGATTCAATTGTTAGAGGAACTCAAATGAGAGAAACAACTGAATATTTATTCCAAAGTGGAGCAAAAGAAGTTCATATTAGATCAGCATGTCCTCCATTAGTATATGGTTGTAAATATTTGAATTTCTCAAGAACAAAATCTGAAATGGAATTAATAACAAGAAGAGTTATCGCGAAACTTGAAGGTGATGTTACAGACGATATATTAAAGCAATATACTGACCCTGATAGTGAAAAATATAAAAATATGGTAGAAGAAATAAGAAAAGAATTAAAATTTACTTCACTTGCATTTAACCGTTTAGATGATTTGAAAAAAGCATGTGAAATAGATGAAAATAAATTGTGCACATATTGTTGGGATGGAAAAGAATAAATTATGGTTTTATGAAAATTTTCATCAATTTATGTAAATTATTGAAAACGATTAAGATTTATGTTATAATTTTCATAGATTTTTGAGGTGAAGAACTATGTCAAATAACGTAACAATTTATGATGTTGCTGGAAAAGCCGGTGTTTCTTTAGCAACAGTAAGCCGTGTTATGAATAATCCTGAAAAAGTAAATCCTGAGACAAGAGAAAAGGTTTTATCTGTAATTAAGGAGCTTGGTTATCGTCCTAATGCTATTGCTAGAGGACTTGCAAGTAGAAAATCAACAACTGTTGGTATTATTTTGGCAGATGTTTCACGTGCTTCTGCAGCACAATTATTAAATGGTATTTTGGATATCGCAAAAAAATATGATTATGCTACAAAATTATTCACTTTATCTGAAAATGAAGATATAAAAGAAACAATTCGTTCAGTTGTTGCTGAACAAGTTGATGGAATTTTATTTTTAAATGACGAATTATCTCCAGAACAAATGGAATTAGTATTAAATCATATTAAAGATGCCCAAATTCCTTTAGTATTATCAAATGTTTTTTATAAAGAAAATATTCCTGCAGTTAGAATTGATTATGAAAAAGCTACATATGAAATTACTAAAGAATTATTAAATAAAGGAAGAAAAAATATATATTTAGCATCAACAGTTAGAAAATATTCTATTAATGAATATAAAGAATTAGGTTATATTGATGCTATGAAAGAAGCAGGATTAGAGCCAAAAATATTTAGAACTTCAGGTGATGTTGCTGTAAATAAGCTTCATTTTGAAGAATTCTTAAAAAATAATGAGGTTGATGGTTTAATTGCAGTAAGAGATAGTATTGCTGTTAGCTTTATTAATGAAGCAATTAAAGCAGGATTTAAAGTTCCTGAAGATATTTCAGTAATAGGATTACAAAATACTAAATATGCAATTTTATCACGTCCTAATTTAACATGCGTTGATACACCTGTATATGATATTGGTGCTGTATCAATGAGATTATTAACAAAGATAATGAAGCATGAAGAAATTGAATCAACAAGAGTTGTGCTTCCATATCATATTGTTGAAAGAGAATCAAATTAATATTTTCTGTGATAGGAACAAAGTAATATAATAAATTTTAAAAAAAGAGAATCTATGGTAGGTGTGAATAGATAAATTTTATTATATGAATTACAATCCTTGAGAAAAATTATTTTTAAGTGCTATGCATTATATGCATGGAATTAAGGTGGTACCGCGAAAAAATTCGTCCTTAAATTTATTTAAGGACTTTTTAATTTATAAAAGGAGTTAAAAAATATGGGTATTTATGAAGAATTAGAATGGAGAGGATTAATAAAAGATGTATCTGATCCATCATTAAAAGAAAAATTAAATAAAGGTGGAATGACTTTTTATATAGGAACAGATCCAACAGGAGATTCACTTCATATAGGACATTTTTCAAGCTTTTTAATTTGTAAAAGATTAAAAGATGCAGGTCATAATCCAATTGTATTAGTTGGAGGAGGAACAGGTTTAATAGGAGATCCTAAACCAGATGCTGAACGTCCTATGATTACAAAAGAAGAGGTTGATCATAATTTTAATTGTTTAAAAAAGCAATTAATAGATTTATTTGGTTGTGAAGTTGTAAACAATTATGATTGGTATAAGGATATTAATTTTATTGATTTTTTAAGAGATTATGGTAAATTTTTTAATGTCAATTATATGTTAGGAAAGGATATCGTTGCAAGAAGATTAGATTCAGGTATAACATATACAGAATTTTCTTATATGATAATGCAAGCTTTAGATTTTTATTGGTTATGTGAAAATAAAAATGTAACATTAGAGGTTGCAGGCCAAGATCAATGGGGAAATATTACAGCTGGTATTGATTTAACAAGAAAGAAAACAGGTAAAGAGGTTTATGGTTTTACAATGCCTTTATTAACTAAATCTGATGGCACTAAATTTGGAAAAACAAATGGTAAAGCAGTTTGGTTAGATAAAGAAAAAACATCTCCTTATGAGATGTATCAATTCTTTATTAATTCAGAAGATTCAAAGGTTATAGATTATTTAAAATTTTTAACATTCTTATCTAAAGAAGAAATCTTAGAATTAGAAAAGAAAAACAATGAAGCACCTCATTTAAGAGAAGCTCATAAAGCTTTAGCAAAAGAAGTTATTACTTTTATACATGGAAAAGAAGCTTATGAAGAAGCAGTAAAAATTAGTGATGCATTATTTTCTGGAGATATAAAATCTTTAAATGCAAAAGAAATTGAAATGGGATTTGGAGATCTTCCTAGCATTGAAGCTAAAGGACAAACCTTAGTTCAAGTATTAACAGAAACATCATTAGCATCATCTAATAGAGAAGCAAGACAATTTATACAAAGTGGAGCTGTATCTATAAATGGAGATAAAGTAACAGATATAAATTTAGTTATGTCTAAAGAAATTGCTATAGATAATAAATTTATAGTAATAAGAAGAGGCAAAAAATTATACGCCTTAGTTAGAATTTAAAAATATTTTATATAAAAAGATTGTGTTATATATGCAATCTTTTTTAATTTATAAAAATTATATATAATTTAAAATTTTTTGATAAAATATAAATATATGAAATCAATTTGAAAAAAAAGGAGAAAAAAGATGTTTAATTTTAAATATTATACCCCAACAAAATTAATTTTTGGCAAAGGAAGCATTAGCGAATTAGAATTATCTTTAAAAAAATATGGTAAAAATGTTTTATTAGCCTATGGTGGAGGATCAATTAAAAAGATTGGTTTATATGAAAAAATAAAAAATATATTAAAGGATTTTAATATTTTTGAGCTTGATGGTATAAAACCAAATCCAAAATATAAAGAAAGTGTATTAAAAGGTATCGAAATTTGTAAAAAGAATAATATAGATGTTATATTAGCTGTTGGAGGTGGTTCTGTATTAGATTGCAGTAAAGCAATTGCAGTTGGAGCTTTATATGAAGGTGATGTATGGGATATATTAACATACAAAGCCATAGCTAAATCTGCACTACCTATAATTGATGTTTTAACACTAGCAGCTACAGGATCAGAATTTGATGGTAATGCAGTAATATCAAGAACAGAAACAAATGATAAAGTAGGCTATTCATCTGATTTAATTTTTCCAAAAATTTCTATATTAGATCCTGAATATACATATAGTGTTTCTAAATTACAAACAGCAGCTGGTACAGCAGATGCTATAAATCATATATTAGAACAATTTTTTGTTAAAGAATCAACAATGTTAAATGATGCTATGATGGCATCAGCAATCAAAAGCTTAATGATAAATGTAAAAAAAGCATTAAAAAATCCTAATGATTATAATGCAAGATATGAATTAATGTATGATGCAACACTAGCTTGTAATGGGATATTTTCAAATGGAAGTGGTCCTCAAAATTGGCCTATGCATGGAATAGAGCATGCTTTATCTGGATATTATGATATTACACATGGTGTAGGATTAGCGATAATAACACCTAGATGGATGGAATATATTTTATGTGATAAAACTGTAGATCGATTTGATATTTTATCTGATTTATTATTTGATTTTAAAGAAGAGGATAAATTTATAAAATCAAAAAAATTAATAAATGAATTTTATAAATTTTTTGAATCAATAGGTATTCCTATGCATTTAAAAGATTTAAATATAGATGAATCAAGAATAAAAGAAATGGCATCTCATATAAATAAATATGAAAATTTAGATAATGAATATGCATTTTATCCTTTAAAAGAAAAAGACATTGAAAAAATATTAATAAATTCATTATAAAAGAGCTTATGCTCTTTTTTAATTTTTAAAAGCATAAATAGAATAAAATTTCATTAAAATCTAATTTTATTGAATAAATATTTAAATATAATAAATAAATTAAAAATAATAACGTTTTTTCAAAATTAAAACTGATTTTTGTGTTTTGATATTATAAAATCTTATGTTATAATTGATGTATATTTGTTATAAAAGGAAGGTTCATTATGGGAAAAACATTAACTTATAAAATATTAGATGAACATAAGGTTTCTGAAGACTTAGAAAATAATACTATGAGTATTATTATAGACCAAACTTTGACTCAAGATGCTACAGGAACAATGGCATATTTAGAATTTTTAAGTTTTGGAATTGATAAAGTTAGAACTAAATTATCTGTTTCATATGTTGATCATAATACATTACAAAATGGTTTTATGAATGCAGATGATCATAAATTTTTACAAACAGTTGCTGATAAATATGGAATTATTTATTCTAAAGCTGGAAATGGTATTTGTCATCAAGTTAATTTAGAAAGATTTGCTGTACCAGGAAGAACAATTTTAGGAAGTGATTCTCATACACCTACATCAAGTGGTGTTGGAGCAATCGCAATTGGTGCTGGTGGACTTGATGTTGCTTGCGCAATGGCTGGTAAGCCTTTTACAATTGTAAAGCCTAAGGTAGTTGGTGTTAAATTAATAGGCACTTTAAGAGATGGAGTTTCTGCAAAAGATATAATTATTCATTTGTTAGGCATTTTAACTGTTAAGGGTGGAGTTAATAAGGTTATAGAATATTATGGTGAAGGTGTTAAAACATTAGGCGTTCCAGAAAGAGCTACAATTTGTAATATGGGTGCGGAATTAGGTGCTACATCATCAGTTTTTCCTTCAGATGAAAGAACATATGAATTTTTAAAGCTTCAAAAAAGAGAATCTGATTTTATTCCTTTATCAAGAGATGAAGATTCAGAATATGATGAAAATATTACAATAGATTTAAATACATTAAAACCATGTGCATCTTGCCCTAATTCACCTGATAATGTAAAAAATGTAGATGAATTAAAGGATATAAAAGTTGATCAGGTTTTAATTGGTTCTTGTACAAATTCTAGTTATTATGATTTTGTAAAGGTTGCTTCTATTTTAAAGGGTAAAAAAATTCATAAAGATGTTTCTTTAGGAATAGCTCCAGGATCTCAACAAGTATTACAAATGATTACTAAAAATGGTATTTTAGATATATTATTATCTGCAGGCGCTAGAATTTTAGAATCAGCTTGTGGACCTTGTATTGGTATGGGACAAAGTCCAGCAACAGATGCAGTATCTCTTAGAACATTTAATAGAAACTTTTATGGTAGAAGTGGTACAAATTCTGCAAAAGTATATTTAGTTTCACCTGAGGTTGCAGCATTATCTGCAATTAATGGATATATATCTAATCCTTTAGGATGTAAAGTTGATGATGAATTTAGTTTAAATGTTGATTATCCAAAATGTGATAGCTTATTATATATGCCAACATTTGAAAGTGAAGTAATAATGGGACCAAATATTAAACCAATTCCTCATTTTTCTCCAATTGGTAATCATATTGAAGCAAAAACAATGATAAGCTTAGAAGATAATATAACAACAGATCATATTATGCCAGCAGGTGCTAAGGTTTTACCTTATAGATCAAATATTGAAAAAATATCAGAATTTGTTTTTTCAAATATTGATGCTGATTTTTCTAATAGATGCTTATCTAATGGTAATGGTGTAATTGTTGCTAAACAAAATTATGGACAAGGTTCATCTAGAGAGCATGCTGCTATAGCACCAAGATATTTAGGAATTAAAGCAGTTATTGCTCAATCATTCGCAAGGATTCATAAAAAGAATTTAATTAATTTTGGTATTTTACCTATTGAATTAGCAATTGATGCTGATTTATTAGATGAAATAACAATTGATTGGAATGAAAAAGAAATTAAGGTTATAAATGTAACTAAAAATAAAACATATGTTACAGAAAATAATTTAACAGAACAAGATTTATTTTTAATAAATAAAGGTGGTTTATTAAATACTTTCTAAAAGGAGGGTAAAATGTCTGATTTTTTAAAAAGAAAATATGCTGATTTATTAAAAGATGGATATATAGATTCAGAATTATATGATATATATAAAGTAAAAAGAGGCTTAAGAAATGATAATGGTACTGGTGTATTAGTTGGTTTAACTAAGGTTGCTGAAGTATCAGGATATTATGTTGAAAATAATGTAAAGGTTCCAAAGGAAGGAAATTTATATTATCGTGGAATTGATATAAGAGAAGTAGCATCATTATCAAAGGGTAAATTTGGTTATGAAAACACATGCTTTTTACTTCTTTTTGGACATTATCCTGATGAACTTGAATCATATGAATTTAAAAAAATATTATCTGAACAATATAATCTACCAAATGGATTCTTAGAAAATATAATTTTACCAAATCCATCAAAATCACTTATGAATCATATTAATAGATCTATATTATCACTTTATTCATTTGATGATGATCCAGATAATATAGAACCTTATGAATTAATAAAAAAATCAATTTCATTAATTGCTAAAATGCCTGCAATAGTTTCATATTCATTGCAAGCAAAAACACATTATTTAGATAATGATTCATTACATATTCATTATCCTAAAAAAGATTATTCATTTGCTGAAAATTTACTTTATATGTCAAGAAATGATGGTAAATTCACAGAATTAGAAGCAAAGACATTAGATATGTGCTTAATGGTTCATGCAGATCATGGTGGTGGAAATAATTCAGCTTTCGTTGGTACTGTTGTATCATCAACTTTAACTGATATTTATTCAATGGTTTCAGCATCATTAGCATCTTTAAAGGGTCCTCGTCATGGTGGCGCTAATATGGCAGCACTAGATATGATGAAAGAAATTATTAATGATATTTCATTAGATGCAACAGATGAGGAAATGAGTGAGGTTATTGATAAAATAATCAAAAAGGAATATTTTGATAAATCAGGCTTGATTTATGGCTTTGGTCATGCAATTTATTCAATATCAGATCCAAGATGTGAATTATTAAGACAAACTGCAGCTGAATTATCAAAAGAAAAAAATCCTAAAAAATTTGATTTTTATTATCGATTTGAAAAATTAGCAATAAAAACATTAGAAAAGAAAAAAGGGTCTAAAGTATGTGCTAATGTCGATTATTATTCAGGCTTAATATATGAAATGCTTAATATACCAAGAGATTTATTTATTCCTATTTTTGCAGCAGCAAGAACTGTAGGATGGTTAGCTCATGATATTGAAAGCTTATTATATTGTAATAAAATAATAAGACCTGCAACAAAATATGTTGGAATAGAAAAATAATAAAAGGGCACTTTATGGTGCCCATTTATGGACTTGTAAGGAGGAAAAAAATGAAAATAGGTATTATAGGATTCGGTGCTGTAGGAATAACTTTATATTCACAATTAGATGGTTACAGCAATCTTTATGTTTTATCTAATGAAAATCGTTATGATAAATTAAAAAAAGAAGTAATTGTAAATGATATTACTTATAAGCCTAATGTTATAACAAAAGGTATAATGGATTTAATAATAGTTTCTGTTAAAAATTATGACCTTGATAATGCTATAATAGATATGGCGCCTTTTATGGATGAAAATACGATTATTCTTCCTCTTTTGAATGGTATTTCTGCAAGAGAAAAATTAGTAAAAGCATTTCCTTTAAATAAAGTGTTATTTGGATTAGTTTATACAGAATCAAATAAAAATGGTAATGTTGTTAAAACATCTAAAATAATAAATTTATGCTTTGGTGAAAAAGATAATACTAATCCTAAAGAATATATTTTAGAAATAAAAAAGATATTTGATAAATATCATATTAATAATGAAATATCTATAAATATGGAAGCTAGATGTTGGACAAAATGGATGTTAAATTTAGGAATTAATCAAATATCAGCACTTTTGAATGCTACTTATACAGATTTAACTCATCCTTTATTAAAAAAACTTTTATATGATATTTTTGATGAAGTATATGAGGTTTCAAAAGCATATAATGTTGGAATGACTGAAGATGCAATTGAATCAGTTCATAAAAGAGTTGAATCATTTAATTCTTCAAGAGTAACATCTTTAACATTAGATTTTAATAAGGGTGGAAAAAATGAATTAGAAATATTTGGCCCAACCTTAATAAAGCTTGCTGATGATAAAGGCTTAAATGTTCCTGTTAATAGAACAATTTATAGTTTAATTAAAGCATATGATGATTTAAAAAATAAATAAAAAGAAAAGAGTTATCAATTTGATAACTCTTTTCCTTTTTTGGGAGAGATTATTTGAAAAGTTATTTCATCTGTCTATATAATATCATTTATGAAAGCGCTTGTCAAACGTTTTTTTAAAAAAATACAAAAAAAAAATAAAGTGTGTTATAATGTTAAATGTTAAGGTGATTAGAAATGAATAGAACACAAATAATTCAAAATTTAAGAGTTTCAGGAAGATTAAAAGGGAAAAAACCAGCTGTTATTTTTTTAAAGAAAAATGAAGGCGGTATTTATAATAAAGGCGTTGCATATTTTGTTATGACAGAAAAAAATGGCAAATTAAATTTTCAAAGATTAACTTCTATAACTAAAAGCTTAAAGCCTGAGGATGATTTTAGTATAGAATTAAAGGATTTTTGTGAATATATTTTTGTTAAAAAAAGTTTTTATAATATATTATGCCTTTATAATAATAAAAAACAATATTTAGAAATTAATTATGATAGAGGTACTCCTGATACATATAAAACAGAAGAAAACATTTCATTATTGATAGATATGCTTAATGAAATGGGATATAAGGAGTTAAAATTAAATGAGTAAGGATTTAACACAAAAAGAAAAAGATTTATTAAAAAAATTTGATTTTAATAAAAGAGCGAAAAACAAAAAAGATTTTAATTTGAAAAAAGAAATGTATCTAAAACAAACTGATCGTAATTATAAAGATGGAGATAGAAATTAATGGAATTAGGTAAATATAATAAATTAAAGGTTTTACGTAAATCAGATTTAGGTTATATGTTAACTGATGGTGCTGATGAAATATTAATGCATTTTAAACAAGCAAAAAAAGAACATGAGGTTGGAGAAGAATTAAATGTTTTTATTTATACAGACGATAAAAAACGCCCAACTGGTACAGAAGAAGATGTTTTGGTAACATTAGATAAGCCTAATTTTGTAAAAGTTGTTAATAAAATAGAATCAACTGGTATTTTTGTTGATATTAATTGTCCTAAAGATATTTTTATATCTAAAGATTATTTGCCTATTAATGAAGAGGATTGGCCTAATATAGGAGATATTTTATTCATAAGATTAAAAATCAAAAAAAATGCTTTAACTGCAAAACCATTAAATAGATATGAAATAGAAGAAATATCAAATATTTTATATGAAGAAAGAGAAACAAAAGAAGGATATATATCTAGAATTTCAGAAAAAGGAGTAGGCATAATAACTAAAGATATTGCCTATGTTTTTGTTCCATCAAATCAATTAAGAGCTAAATATCATTTAGGCGAAGAAGTAAGTGTTATTATTTCAAAAAAAATAGAAAATAGTTATTATGGAATTTTAAATCAGCATAAAGAAAATTTGATTGATGTTGATAAAAAAACAATTTTAGATTTTCTTGATAATAACAATGGAATTTTAAGATTAACATCAAAATCATCTAGTGAAGAAATATCAAAAATATTTCCTAATATGTCAAGAAAAGCTTTTAAAAGAGCATATGGGGGTATATATAAAGAAAGATTAATTGATTTTGATGACGAAAAAACATGGAAAATTAAAAAGAATTCATAAAAATTCATATGAATTATATTGAATTATTTTTAATTATATATTATAATAAGGCCATAAGGAGGAACTTTTATGATTGAATTTTTTGATAATGAGAAAAGAGATGGCCTTGCATCCATTTATGAAAATCATATTACATTCAATAAAAGTCTTTTAAAATATTTTACAGAGGCTTATAGAGTAAGAGTTGGTTTGGATAAAGAAGCTAAGAAAGTTTATGTTTTTACACTCAATAAAGATCAAGCATTAAATGGTGAAATTAAAGCTTCTTCACTTGTTCCAATATCCCTTTCTAATACTTATGCAAGAATATGCTCAAGAGCTATTGTTGAATACATAACTAATTCATTAGATGTAGTTGTTTCAAAGGATAATTATTTAAGATATAAATCTTATTATGATGAAACAAAAAAAGCAGTAGTAATTGATTTGACTAGGGAGGAAAAATAATATATGATTGAAGAAATTATGATTTGGATTTGGCTTACTGTATTTATAATTACAGTAGTAGCTGAAGCTGCAACACAAGATTTTATATCAATTTGGTTTTCTGTTGGAGCATTAATAGCTATGGCTATTTGTTATTTTGTTCCATATTTTGTTGAAATTATAATATTTGCTATAATATCACTTTTATCTTTAGCATTAACAAGACCTCTTGTTAAAAAATTTATGGATAGAACCACTAGATATACAAATTCGGATGAGTTTGTCGGAAAAAGAGTTATATTAGAAAAAAGTGTTTCAAAATTTTCAGATGGTGAAATTAAAATTAATGGTATTTTATATAATACAATAATTCCAGAGGCAGAAAATTATAATATTGAAAAAGGTGAAATTGTTGAAATTGTAGCTTTAAAAGGAAATAAAATAGTTGTAAAAAAAATAGATGAGAGTATAGGAGAATAAAAAAATGTTAAATGTTATTTTATCTGAAGGCACAGGTGTTATAATTATAATTGTTTTAGCAATAGTTTTAGTTATTATTGCTGCATATTTAATTTCTAGAATTAGAGTTGTAAGACAAACTTCTAAATACGTTATTGAAAGATTAGGAGGATACCATACAACATGGAATGTTGGAATACATTGGTTAGTTCCTTTCTTAGATAGAATTGCTCATGTTGTATCAATGAAAGAGCAAGTTAAGGATTTTGATCCACAACCAGTTATTACAAAAGATAATGTTACAATGCAAATTGATACAGTAGTATTTTTCCAAGTAACAGATCCAAAATTATATGCATATGGTGTTGAAAATCCAATCGCTGCGATTGAAAATTTATCAGCAACAACATTACGTAATATTATTGGTGAATTAGATTTAGATGAAACATTGACATCAAGAGATATTATTAATACAAAAATGCGTTCTATATTAGATGAAGCAACAGATCCTTGGGGAATAAAAGTTAATAGAGTAGA
>CAJOQR010000043.1 GCA_905236965.1 uncultured Acholeplasmatales bacterium
AAATTTGGATTATTTAAGCTTTTAGAATCTATACTATGTGTAATTATATAATCTACTTTATTATTATATTTTTTTAAATTAGATTTGGCTTCTTTAATTTCATCAAGACTTGGAATTTCATCTTCCCACCATGAAATATGCTCTATTCTTCTATATTTATCAATAGATGTTCCTCCACCAAAGGTAAATATAGTTTTATTTTCTATATTATATATTTGTCCTCTCATAAGATGATAAATATTATTTTTAATTTTATGAACCTTTCCACCATTCCATATTGAAATAGGATAACTATTTAATAAATCAAAATTTTCATGATTACCATCAACAAATAATACATTAAATGAAAGCTTAGTATAATATGATAAATCATTTTCTAATGTATTTTTATTCCATACTCCACCAAAATCTCCAGCAATTATTAAATAATCATTTTTAGATAAAATTTTTTTATCATTTAATATATCTATTTTATTATAATCAATTACTCCATGAGTATCACCAGTAACTAAAATCATCTTACAATACCAATCCCATTATAATTTATTTTAATTATAACAAAAAAATTTATAAATATATAAAAAAAGTAATCAAATTTCAAAATAACAATCATATAGAATGTAAAAAAATTTGATTACTTTTATTTTATAATATTTTAATCTCTTAATTTATTTTTAATTGGATTAATAGATGGATCTGTTGATATTTTAAATTCTTTATTGCTTCTTGCCTCAATTGTATTAATATTCCATTGAGTTTTAGAAATTTCAGTTTGATAATCTTCTACAGACTCATTTTCTGGATGCTTTAAATATACATTTTCTGGGTCATTTGATAATTTCTTTCTTTCATCACCAATAGCCCATTCTTCTTCATAATTAATTTGAGATGCTACTCTTGTTAAATAATTTCCAAAGCTATATTGTCTATGTAATTTATTATATTCAGTTGATGGTAAATTAGCATATCGCTTAAATTCTTTAATTTGGAATAAATCTCTAATATAGGCCCAAATATTTTTATATTCTCTTATTCTCTTTTTTTGAGGACCTAAATCTAAAACGTAAAAATCTGTTTCAAATTTAACTAAAGATACATAAATTCTAATATCAGAATCTGTTATATAATCTCCAAATACAAATCTATTTTCCTCTAATCTTTTATCAAGTTTTTCTAAAGCATTATGAAAAGCATTATATCCATCCTTATATGCTTGAGGAGATGTAGCAAATGCTTGACGATAATGTCCATCATTTATATTAGGAAATAACCAATCATTAAATTCATCAATTTCTTTTCTATATTTTTTAGGATATAAATCTGGAGCATCCTTTGGTTGATATTTTCTAAATTGAACCTCTATATAATTAGTTAATCTATGATAATCATTATTTACAGCCTTTTTAGTAATAGTATCTACTAATGTTGGTGTAGTAGATCTTCCTTTATATTTTGGATCTGCATTTTTATAAAACTCAGCTAAAAAATAAGCACCTGTTTTAGGATCTTTAAATGATTTTTCATAAGGAAATCCCCATCCATAAACATTAGTTTCTCCTGTTTTATCAACAACTACCTCATCTATTACATCTTGTAATCCTAAAATATCTCTAACTAATACTGGTCTATTACTCCAATTACATAAATAAGTCCAATAAATTGTATATCTATCCTTTTCAGCCTTTAGATCTCCTTCTTTATCTCCAAATGGTGTTGTAAAATAATTTGTTTGTCTAATCCAATAACCCAATTCATTAATTTCGCTACCATTTTGAATTGTATCTCTTGGCTTAACTCCTGTTTCTTGTGCAAAATATTTTGCTAAATTATCGGTATATAATACCTTATCTGTTTCATTTTTTACTTTTTCCTTATGTGCTTGGATTCCGCATGATATTGCCATATAATCACCTTTAAACTTTTAAATTTATTCATTTTGAATAATTTTAATTTTCCCTTTCTAATATTTATTTATGCCTAGTTAATAAAAAAGTGAGATGCAAATCTTGCATCTCACGACTATATTTATTAAAGCTGTTCTAACTTTAATTTAATGATTAGTCTTTAATAGTGCAAGGCAAAAGAAACTGCTTTATTTTTATTACAGCAGCAACACATCATACACATATACATATTTTTATTAAATCTAGAATTAAATGTATTCATTGTATGATCTCCTTTTCCTT
>CAJOQR010000044.1 GCA_905236965.1 uncultured Acholeplasmatales bacterium
AATAAATGTGAAAGCTTTGAGGATAATTATATATTAGATTGGTTTAATGATAATGTTTCATATAAGCATTGGTATTTTGGACATTATCATATTGATGCTATAATAGATGATAAAAAAACTGCATTATATAATAATATAATAGAATTAGGAGAATAATATAATTTTTAATTATATTTAAATTTAGATATGACATATAAAAAATTTATTAAAGAAATGGAAGAAAAAGCAATAGCTTTAAAAAAAGAAGAAAGCTCAGTAGTGCTTTTACTTGAAAATATTTTAAATATTACCTCATCAAAATTATTTTTAATGATGAATGAAGAAATAGGCGAAATTGAAATTAATAAATTTAATGATTTATTTAATAAATATTTATATGAAAATGAGCCTATTCAATATTTAATTGGAAAATCATGCTTTTATGGTTATGATTTTAAGGTTAATAAAAATGTTTTAATACCTAGATTTGAAACAGAAGAATTAGTTGAAAATGTATTATATAGATATGATAAATATTTTAAAGGACAAAAGGTTGATGTTTGTGATTTAGCAACAGGATCTGGATGTATTGCGATAACATTAGCAAAAGAAGAAAAAAATATGAACGTTATAGCAACAGATATATCTCTTGATGCATTAGAGGTTGCAAAATATAATAATTTAAATTTAAATGCTAATGTTAAATTTTTAAAAGGTGATATGTTAGAGCCTTTAAAGGGATATAAATTTGATATATTTGTTTCAAATCCTCCTTATATACCAGAAGATGAGGATGTTGATTCATTAGTTAAGGATAATGAACCAAATATTGCACTTTTTGGTGGTAGTGATGGATTAAAATTTTATAGAATTATTTTAAAGGGTATAAAGCCTTTATTAAAGGATAGAGCAATCATTTGCTTTGAGCATGGTTATGATAAAAAAGAAGAAATGATAAATTTAGCTAAAACATATTTTCCAGAATCTAGAGTTGAGGTTTTAAAGGATTTAGAACAAAAGGATAGAATGACTTTTATTTATGTGGGTGATTTTAATGAATAAGGTAATAATTTTTCCTACCGATACAGTTTATGGAATAGGTACTCCTATTTTTGATATAGAAGGTATAAATAGAATATATGAAATTAAAAAAAGACCTAGAAATAAGGTCCTTGCATGTCTTTGTGCTGATATAAATCAAATAGATGATATTGCAATTTTAAATGAAAAAGCTATTAAACTAATAAATAAATTTATGCCTGGACCATTAACATTAATTTTAAAATCTAAAGATATAGTTTATGAAAAAATAGGATATAAAACAATAGGTGTAAGAATTCCTAATAATGAAATTGCTTTAAATATTTTAAAAGAAAATGGTCCTATGCTAACAACATCTGTAAATGAATCAGGAAATGTAGCTTTAAATGAATATGCTGAAATTAAAGATAAATATGAAGGCTTAGTTGATTATATTTATGATACTAATACTAATTCATCTAATATTTCATCTACTGTTGTTTTAATTGATGAATTTGATATTAAAATATTAAGAGAAGGTGAAATAAGTTTAGAAGATATTAAAAACACTATAAAATATTGATAGATTATAGTATAATAGTATCATGGAGATTGTTTATGATTTTAAGTATAATTATTCCTCAATATAAAGAGACTGATAAATTAATAAAAAGATCACTTGATTCTATTAATAATCAATTAGGTGTAGATTTTAGTGAAATTGAAATTATTATAATTAATGATTGCTCAAATGTTTTAATTTCAGATGAATTATTAAATTCATATAAAAATTTAAATATAAGATATTTGAAAAATGAAATAAACCTAGGAGCTGGTTTAACAAGAAGTAGAGGAATAAAAGAATCAAAATCTAAATATATTACATTTTTAGATGCAGATGATTATTTATATGGAAATGCAGGATTACAATTAGTAATAGGATGCTTAAAGGAATCTAATGCTGATATAGTTCAAACTAGCTTTATTGGTGAAAGAATAATTAATAATAAATTAACAGCTGTTAAATTTGATGCTGATTATACTAAAGCATGGCTTCATGCTAAATATATTAAAAAGGATTTTTTATTAAGGAATAATATAGATTTTTCTAAAGAATTAAAAAATAATTTTGAGGATTCATATTTTTGTTCATTATTAACAGGATTTGAATTTGATAAAAAGAAAGCAATTAATATTGATTATCCAACATATTATTGGTGCTATAATTTAAATAGCTTAACAAGAAAGAAAAGAAAATATCATTATTTTGTTGAAGTATATGATGATTATTTAAAATGTCCTCAATTAGTTTATGATAAATTAAAGGATCATAATTTATATTTTGCAAATTATTATATAATGCAAGCAACATGTAATTTATATGGAATTTTAATGTGTAAATTATTTTCATATAAAGAATTAGCTGATTTAAAAATGAAATATAAAAATGAATTAATTGATTTTATTAAAAAACATATAAATTCTTATTCTGATATTTCAAAAGAAGAATTTTTAGATTTATATAATGAAAAAATTGATGCATTAAGTGCATCACTTGGAATAAAAATTAATATTTTAGGTATTTTTGAATTTTTTAAAGAAAATAATATAGAAATTAAAGGATGGGAATAATATGTACGAAATAATTGATAAATATATTGAAAAATTAATGACTTCAAGTCCAGATATGCCTCTTTGGAATATTGAATCAATTAAGCATGGAAAAAAGCCTTCATGGAATTATATTGATGGCTGTATGACAGCATCTTTAATAGAGCTTTATAAAACAACTAATGATTTAAAATATTTAAATTTTGTAAAAAAATTTGTTGATTATTATGTTGATGATGATGGATTTATTAAAGGATATTCAAAAGAAAAATTTTCAACAGATGATATTAGTGAATCTAGAGTTTTATTTGATTTATATGCTTATACAAAAGAAGAAAAATATTCTAAAGCTATTGAATTAACATATTCTCAAATATTAGAACATCCAAGAACAAAAGAAGGTAACTTCTGGCATAAATTAATATATCCTAATCAGGTTTGGTTAGATGGATTATATATGGCTCAGGTTTTTTATACAAGATATCAAACAGAAAGAAACAAGAAAAATTATGCTGATATTATAAATCAATTTAAAAATGTTTATAATATTATGAGAGATAAAGAAACTGGTTTATATTATCATGGATATGATAGTGAAAAAACAATGTTTTGGGCTGATAAAAAAACAGGCTTATCTAAAAATTTCTGGTTAAGATCAATTGGTTGGTATACTGTTGCTTTAATTGATGTTTTAAGCTATTTAGATGAACAAATGTATGATGAATATGCTACTTTAAAAAAGATTTTTAAAGAAATTGTTGATTCAATATTAAAATATCAAGATGAAGAATCTAAAATGTTTTATCAGGTTCCAAATTTCCCAAAAAGAGATGGAAATTATTTAGAAACATCTGGTTCTGCGATGATATCTTATGCATGCTTAAAGGGTGCAAGGCTTCATGTGTTACCTGAAAGATATGCTCAAATTGGTTTAGATATATTTAATGGTATTTGTAATAAATATTTAACTGTTAATGAATCAAATGATCTTAATTTAGGTGGTATTTGTCTTGTTGCTGGATTAGGACCTAATGATAATTTAAGAAGAGATGGTAGCTATGAATATTATATATCAGAGCCAATTGTTGAAAATGATGCTAAAGGTGTAGGACCACTTATTATGGCTTATACTGAGGTATTAAGATTAAAATAATTATTAAGCCCTAGCTATAGGGCTTAATTTATTTAAAAAATAGTTTTAATTTTAATTAAATTAAAAATAGTGTATAATATTTATAGTTTATTTTTTAAGGAGGAATTTGCCTTGATTAATGATGTTCATAAATATAGAAAAAGTCTTAAGATGACTCAAGAGGATTTAGCAAAAAAGGTTGGAGTTACAAGACAAACAATAATTTCAATAGAACAAGGTAAATACATTGCTTCACTTCCTTTAGCTATTAAAATAAGTAAGGTTTTTGAATTGCCTGTTGAAACGGTTTTTAAATTAGAGGATGGTGAATAAAATGGAAAATTTAGAACATTTAAGAAAAACTTCTAAAATTAAATTAATTATTATGAGTCTTGCTACTGTATTACCAATAATTTTATTAATTGTATTAGAATTAATACCACATACAGAAGAATCAGCATTTAAGGATTTAGTAATTATTAGATATGGAATATTAGTTTTATTAGAAGGATATATTGGATTAAAAATACATAAGTATATAAAAATATTAGGAAGCGTTGATTTTGCTCAAGCAGAAATTATAAAAAGAAATGATGAAAGAAATAAATTCATTAATTTAAAAACAGAATCTATGACTATAAAGATTTGTATATATACATTAGGAATTGCTTTAATTGTTACAGCATTTATTAATAGATTTATTTTTTATACAATTTTAGTTTCTGTTCTTTTTGCTGTTATTGTTTATTTATTTGTTAAATTATATTACACAAAAAAATATTAATTAAAGGAGTTAATTGTGAGCCCTAAATTAAAAAAATGTTTAAAAATAGGCGGCTTTATAGTTGCTTCAATAGTTTATGTTTTAATGTCCTTTTTGGTTTATTATACTAAAAATGATCCATCTAAAATAGATGTTTGGGTTAGAGATTTTTGTTATAGCATTAGAGGAGAAAAATATGGTGCTATTTATTGGATTTTTAGATTAATTACTGAATTTGGTGATTATATTATTGTAAGTATAGTCTTATTGATATTTGCAATTTATACAAAGCTTGATTATAGATTTTTTGTTTGCTTATTTGGACTTTTCTTAGCTATATTAACAAATGTTGCTGTTAAAAATATGTATTCTAGGGCAAGACCTTTAGAAGAATATCAATGGATGGTAGAAGAAACATCTTCTTTTCCTTCAGGACATTCAACTGCAGCTGCTTTTTTATATACTTATTTAGCTTATGCTATTTATCATTTAGATGTAAAAAAAATAACTAAATTATTATGGTTTATAGGATTAGAAGCATTAATTGGTCTTGTTATGATGTCTAGATTAATTTTAGGTGTTCATTATTTTTCTGATGTGTTTGCAGGTTATGCATCTGGAATAATGGTTTGTTGTTTTTCAATGATTGTTTATCATTTTTGTGAAAAAAATAATATTTTAACTGATGGACTAATCGCTTTTATAAAGAGAGCAGATAAAGAATAATGAAAAAGATAATTCAATTTATTTTATTAATTTTTTTTATATTTATTTTATCTAGCTGTAATTATTTAAAAATAACAACTTGCAGTCCTATATATGTTATGAGTACAGCTATTAATATTAAATTTTATAATGTAGATGATTATGAAGATCATTATAAAAAAATAGAAGAAATTTATCAAAATATTGATAAGCTAGCTGATGATTTTAAAAAACGAGGATCTGTTAATAATATTTATGATTTAAATGAATTAAGAATTATTGATGCAGATTCATCTTTAATTGAATTAATAAACTATTCCTTAGAATTAAAAGAAAAAACTAATGGATATTTTAATCCATTAGTAGGAAGATTAACACATTTATGGAAAGATTTTCTTAATAATTCTAATAATATAATAAATGATGAATTAATAAAAAATGAAATAGAAATTATTAATTCATCATCAATAGAAATTAATGAAAATAAAATTTCAATTATAGGCGATGCAAATATTGATTTAGGTGCAATTGCTAAAGGATATGCAACAAAAAAGGCTATAGAATATTTAAAAGATGAAAATGTAGAAGGATATATGATTAATGCTGGTGAATCAACTGTAGCATTAGGAAAAAAAGGAGATAATGATTTTAGTGTAATATTAGAAGCTCCTTATTCTAAAAAATCTATTAAAAATTTATATTTAAAGGATACATCTATTTCTACATCATCAGGTAAATATCAAAATAAAATAATTGATGGGGTTAGATATCATCATATAATTAATCCTTTTACAGGATATCCATCAAATATATATGATAATATTAATGTAATAATTGATGATCCATTATATGCAGATTGTTATTCTACTGCAATGTTTTCTATGGATTTAGATTTAGCAAAAGAGTTTTCTAAAGAAAATGATTTAAGCGTAATATTTTATAAGGATGATAAGATAGTATATGAAAAAATTTAAAAATGATATTATTTTAATAATTGTTTTAATTATATTATCTTTAATTATTTATTTTATATATAATAGTATAAATAAAAAAGATGAACTTTTTTGTAAAATATATGAAAATCAAGAATTAAAATATGAAATTAAATTAGACCATAGTGAAGATATTATAATAGAAGATGATGAAATAAAAATAATTATTGAAATTAATGAAGATTATGTTTTAGTTAAAGAATCTAATTGTAAGGATAAAATTTGTGTTAATCAAGGAAAAATAACAAAGGGAGGACAAATTATAACCTGTCTTCCAAATAAAATATATATAAAGCTTGAAGGAAAAGGAGCTGATGTATATTTATGAAATATAATTTGAAAAGATTAACAATTATTGCAATGCTTTTAGCTATGGCTATTGCAATAAATTATTTAGAATCCTTTATTCCTGTTTTTATTCCTGGCGTTAGATTAGGCTTAGCTAATGCAATTATATTAATAATGCTTTATGAATTTAAATGGTATGAAGCTTTTTTTGTTGATTTATTAAGAATATTAATTGTAGCTTTAATAAGGGGAACCTTATTATCACCAACATTTTTTATGTCATTAAGTGGTGGATTATTATCATTTTTTGTAATGCTTTTATTTTCAAGATTTAAATTTTTTTCAAAAATTGGTGTTTCTATATTAGGTTCTTTATCTCATGCAACAGGACAAATTTTAGTTGCAATGGTTATATTAGAATCCTTTGATTTAATATATTATTTGCCTTTTATTATATTATTATCTATTGGAACAGGTATCTTATCAGGTATGATATCTAGCTTATATTTAAAAAGAAGCATTACTAATAAATTTGTAATTGATGAAAAAAAAGATATTAATCAAAATGATGAATTAAATTTATAAATCTTTAATTTGACAAATTATAATCATTTTAGTATAATTTTTTTGAGCAAAGGGGCTCAATATAATTATAATTTTGAATGCAAAGTCGCTTATGGTTTTTTTACCATTTTAGCGATTTTTTCTTTTTTATAATTAAAAGAAAGAGGTAAATATGAAAGGTTATACTAAAGAAGATATTAGAAGAATATGTAAAGAAGAAAATATCCATTATATTCGTATGATGTTTACTGATATTATGGGTAATTTAAAAAATGTTGAAATTCCTATTACAAGATTAGAGGATGCCTTAGATAACAATGTTATGTTTGATGGATCTTCTATTGAAGGTTTTGTAAGAGTTTATGAAGCAGATATGTTTTTACATCCAGATTTAGATACATTTTTAATTTTAAGCTGGGAAAATACATTATATGGAAAGGTTGCAAGATTCATATGTGATGTTTATAGACCTGGTGTTAATGGTGAGCATATTCCTTTTGAAGGAGATCCACGCGGAGTTTTAAAAAGAAATGTAGAAGTAATGAGAAAAATGGGCTTTAAGGCATTTAATGTTGGTGTTGAACCTGAATTTTTCTTATTTAAATTAGATGAAAAGGGTGAACCTACATTAAGATTTAATGATGAAGGTGGCTATTTTGATTTAGCTCCTGTTGATTCAGCAGAAGATTGTAGACGTGACATTGTTTTAGAATTACAAAAGATTGGCTTTACAATTGAAGCTGCTCATCATGAGGTTTCAACAGGTCAGCATGAAATTAATTTTAAATTTGATTCATCTGTTGAAGCATGTGATAATGTTCAAACATTTAAGCTTGTTGTTAAAAATGTTGCAAGACGTCATGGTTTACATGCAACATTTATGCCAAAGCCTGTTGAAGGTATTAATGGTTCTGGTATGCATGTTAATTGTTCATTATTAACAGAAGATGGTAAAAATGCATTTTATGATAAGGATACTAAAAATCAATTATCTTCATTAGCTAATAAATGGATTGATGGTATTTTATCTCATGCAAAAGGCTTTTGCTTAATAACAAATCCGATTGTTAATTCTTATAAAAGAATTGTTCCAGGTTTTGAAGCACCATGCTATATTTCATGGTCAGATTCTAATAGAACAACTATGATTCGTATTCCAGCAGCAAGAGGAGGAAAAACTCGTACAGAGGTTAGATCTGTAGATGTAGCTGCCAACCCTTATTTAGCTATTGCAGCAATTTTAGCAGCTGGATTAGATGGAATTAAAGAATCTAAGGATGTTAAGCATTTTGATCCTATATATGATGATTTATATAGAATGGATGATAAAGGAAGAGAAGACCTTGGGGTTGATTCACTTCCAGCTGATTTAAATGAGGCAATTAAATCATTTAAAAAAGATCAAATTATATTAGATGCTATGGGCGAGCATATTTCAAATAAATTATGTGAGGCAAAGACACAAGAATGGAATGAATATCGTCGTCAAGTATCTGATTGGGAAATAAAAAGATATATTAAAAGATATTAATATTTATTCTAATTTAACTATTTTTAAAACAAAATTCTATTTTAAGGTTAATTTTAATAATTAAATTAAATATAATTTCATAATATTATATGAAAATAAAATAAAATTCTAAAAACAGGAAACAATTATAATTTTTTAATTATATTAAAAGAATTTTTTCGAATATTTATAAAATTATTATTGACTTTAAAATATATTTAAGAGTATAATAAAATAAATTTTGATAAACCAATAAAGTGACTATAGAAGGAATTTTATTTAAAGAGAATAACCGGCTGGTGTGAGGTTATAATAAACCCTTTGAATCTACCACTTTGGTGAACCTAATCAGTTCCGTTAACTACGTTATAGTTATGAGTTGAGGTTATTCCTAATTTGGGTGGTACCGCGGATTTTAATTATTCGTCCCTTTCACGAAAGTGAGAGGGCTTTTTATTTATCAAAATTATAAAAGTCAAATAAAGAAAGTAAGAGGAGATTATTTATGGCAAGAGCATTTAATTTTAGTGCTGGTCCTGCAGTTTTACCAGAAGAGGTTTTAAAAGAAGCAGCAGCAGAAATGTTAGATTACGATGGTTCAGGTATGTCAATTATGGAGATGAGCCATAGAACTAAAACATTTGAAAAGGTATTGAATGAGGCAGAAGCTGATTTGAGGGAAATTATGAATATTCCTGATAATTATAAGGTTATTTTTGTTCAAGGTGGTGCTACAACTCAATTTGCAGCAGTACCAATGAATTTGATGAGTGCTAATAAAAAGGCAGCTTATATTGAAACAGGTAATTTTTCAAAGAAAGCTTTCCAAGAAGCTAAAATATTTGGAAATGCAAGAGTTGTTGCATCATCTAAAGATAAAAATTATACATATATTCCTGATTGTAGCGATCTTTTAATTGAAGAAGATGATGATTATGTTTATATTTGTGAAAATAATACAATTTTTGGAACTAAATTCCATACATTACCTAATACAAAGGGTAAACCACTTGTTTCTGATCAATCATCATGCTTTTTATCAGAACCAGTTGATGTTACAAAATATGGTGTAATTTATGCTGGTGTTCAAAAGAATGTTGGTCCAGCAGGTCTTGCTATAGTTATTATAAGAGAAGATTTAATTAAAGAAGATGCTGATTTACAATTCCCTACTCCAACTATGTTGAAGTGGAAAACTCAAATTGATGCTAAGAGTTTATATAATACACCAAATTCATGGGCTATTTATATTTGTGGAAAAGTATTTAAATGGATTAAAAAGCAAGGTGGATTAGAAGCCATGAAGGAGAAAAATGAAAAGAAAGCTAAAATCCTTTATGACTATTTAGAAAAATCTAAATTATTTAAAAATGATGTAGAAAAAGATTCTAGATCTATTATGAATGTTGTATTTAGAACTGGCTCTGAGGAATTAGATGCTAAATTTGTTGCAGAAGCAAAGGAACATAATATTGTTACTATTAAAGGTCATAGACTTGTTGGTGGTATGCGTGCTTCAATTTATAATGCAATGCCAATTGAAGGTGTTGAAGCATTAGTTAAATTTATGGAAGAATTTGAAAAGGAGAATGCATAATGAAAGCATATTGCTTAAATAATATTTCAAAGGTTGCTTTAAATACTTTAAAAAATCCTGATACTACTGTTGAAGATGTAAAGGATGCTGATTCAATATTAGTTAGATCATTTGCAATGCATGAATATGAATTACCAAAAAATATTTTAGCAGTTGCAAGAGCTGGTGCTGGTGTTAATAATATTCCTCTAGATAAATATGCTGAAGAGGGTGTTGTTGTTTTTAATACACCAGGAGCTAATGCTAATGCTGTAAAAGAATTAGTTATAGCAGCATCTTTATTAGCAAGCCGTGATATTGTTGGTGGTATTGAATGGGTTAATGAAAATAAAGCTGATGAAGCAATTGCTAAAACAGCTGAAAAAGCAAAAGCTAAATTTGCTGGAAAAGAAATTTATGGTAAAACTATAGCTGTTGTTGGTTTAGGTGTTATCGGTGTTTTAGTTGCTAATGCATTTGTTGAATTAGGTATGAATGTTAAAGGTTATGATCCATTTTTATCTATTAACAATGCTATGAAATTAAATAAAAATGTTAGATATTATGAAAAGCTTGAAGATGCTGTAAGAGATGTTGATTTTGTTACAGTTCATGTTCCAGCAATGGATTCAACAAAAAAGATGATTAATAAGGATGTATTTGGATTAGTCAATGATTCAGCTGTATTATTGAATTTTTCAAGAGATACATTAGTTGATGAAGATGATTTAAAGGATGCATTAGAATCTGGAAAAATTTCTAAATATATTACAGATTTTGCAAATTCAAATGTTGTTAATTTCCCTAATACAATTATTACTCCACATTTAGGTGCTTCAACTGAAGAAGCTGAAGATAATTGTGCTTTAATGGCTATTAATGAATTAAAGGATTTTATAGAAAATGGTAATATTACTAATTCTGTAAATTATCCTTCTATTAGCTTAGGTAAAAAGCAAGCACAATATAGAGTTTGTATTAATCATAAAAATATACCAGGACAAATTGCTAATTTTTCTGCAATAATAAGTGAAAATGGTGGAAATATTACTGATTTCGTTCATAAATCTAGAGGAGATTTTGCTTATTCAATTATTGATGTAGATGGAAAAGTTGATGTTGAATCATTAAAGAATTTAGATGGTGTATATAGGGTAAGAGTGATTTAAAATGAAATTGGGTATGCCCCAACTTTATGAATTCGATAACATTGAAGATAATTTGAAATTAGCTAAAGAATTAAATTTAGATTTCATTGAATTAAATTTAAATTTTGCTTATTGTCGTAATGAAATGGAAAACGGACATGTTGCTGAATTATTAAAAAAATATAATATTAAAGCTACATTACATTTTTATGATGAAGCTGATTTTGGAACATATCAAGAGGTTGTTGATGCATATTTAATTCATATGGAAAGATATGCTAAATTAGGAAAAGGATATATTAGATCAATGAATGTTCATAATATTCCTGGACCTGTAGTTACAATATCAGGTGTTAAAAATTATATTTATTTAAAAGAATTTGAAGATTACAGCAAAAGATTAATTCTAAATTTAAAAAAGGCTGAGGCTATTTGTAATAAATATAATATAATTCTTGTTATTGAAAATACTGAACAATTAGTTCCTTATATGGAAAAGACATATGAAATAGAAAAAAATGCTGGTTTAAAATTTTGTTATGACTGCGGACATGATAATGTAAGCCCTGCAAAATTAAATGACTGGATAAAAAAATATGATCTTCATTTTTATGAATTTCATTTTCATGATGGAATTGAGACTAAATGCCATTTGGCATTAGGCGAAGGAACAATGGATAAAAAGAATAAAAAAGATCTTTGTAAAGAAAATGATGACTGGATTAATAAAAGAGGCGAAGGTGAAACTTGGGTTAATCTAGAAGTAAAGAAAAGCGAAGATTTAAGAATATCTGTTCCATATTTTAGAAATATTAAATAAAATAATAAAAAAGTGAAATTTAATTAAAAAATATTGTAATTTTAAAAACACTATGTTAAAATACTTGAGTGACTAACTATGACTTAAAAAAGCCATGGCATTAAGGAGGAAAAAGCATGAAAAAAGGAATTCATCCAGAATACAAGACTGTAAAGGTAACTTGTACTACATGTGGTAACGTTTTTGAAACTGGTTCAACTTTAAATGAAATTAGAGTTGATACATGTTCTAATTGTCATCCATTTTATACAGGAAAACAAGCATTTACTGTAGCTGATGGTAGAATAGAAAAGTTTAATAAACGTTATGGTTTAAAGAAGTAATGATATTAATAGGGGCCTTGCAGGCCCCTTTAATTTTTAAAAAGGAGAAAAAATTATGTATAATTTACATCATTTAAAAGGAAATACATATTATATTGATGGTCCAACAAATTGTGGTGTATATGTTTTGAATGATAAATTAGATGTTTTATTATTTGATTGTGGTACAAAAGAAGATGGTCCGAAAATATATAATACTTTGATAAAAAATGGTATGAATGTTACTCATTTAGTTTTTTCGCATTGTCATGCAGATCATTCAGGTGGATGCCATTATATATATGAAAAAACGCATTGTAAAATGATTGCATCTAAAGTGGAAAGAGGTTTTTTTAGAGATGCAAAATTAGATATAGGCTTTTTATATGGTGGATATCCTTTAGATGAATATGATTCAAAATTAATGCATATCGATTCAAATGATGAAATATATTCATTAGATGAAATACCTGAAGGTGTTGAATTTTTTCATCTTCCAGGACATCATTTTGGAATGATTGGTATTAAAACAAAAGATGATGTTTATTTTGTTGCTGATACATTAGGGTCAATTGATTTGGTTGAAAGAGCTCATATATTATTGATTTATGATGTTGATGGTTATTTAAAATCATTAGATTTTGTTAAATCATTAGAAGGTAAAATAGTAGTTCCATCACATAGTGAGGTTTCAACAAATATAACTCCAGTAGTAGAATATAATAAAAGCAATATATATGACATTATGGATATATTGCTAGATTATTTAAAAGATGAGCATAATTGTATTGAATGCTGTTCTTATATATTTAATTATTTTGAATTGAATATAACATATAATAAATATCTTTTAATTTTATCAACTATAAGAAGCTATTTATCATATTTATCAAATAATAAAAAAATAATTAATTATTTTAAAGATAATAGATTAGTTTTTAAAAAAAATGATAATTAAAAATTTATTTTTTAATTAAATAAAAGAAAATGAAACTCTTTTTAATACCCCTTTAATATGATATAATCATATTATATTTTAAGGGGTTTTTAATATGAATTATTATGAAAATAAAAAAGGTTGGGTTGAGGTAATAACAGGCCCAATGTTTGCAGGAAAAACAGAAGAATTATTAAGAAGAGTAAGAAGAATGGATTATGCTAAAAAGAATTATTTAGTATTTAAACCAATTATTGATAACAGATATTCAGAAAATGAAGTTGTAAGTCATAATAAGAAAAAAACAGGTGCAATAAATATTCAGCATGGTAGTGAAATAAAAAGATATTTAAAAGCAAACACTCAAGCTGTTGTTATAGATGAGGTTCAGTTTTTTGATGAATCATTAATTAAATATGTTCAAGAATTAGCAGATAATGGCCTAAGAGTTATATGTGCAGGTTTAGATACTGATTTTAAAGCAGAACCATTTGAGGTTACATCAAAATTAATGGCTATTGCAGAAGAGGTAACTAAATTAAATGCAATATGCCCTAAATGTGGAGGCTTGGCAACAAGAACACAAAGAATTATAGATGGTATTCCAGCATATTATGATGATCCTGTTATATTAGTTGGTGCAAATGATTCTTATGAAGCTAGATGTAGGAGTTGTCATGAGGTGTTAATTCGTGGAAAAAAATGATGAATATTACATGAATTTAGCAATTAAAGAAGCTATAAAAGCATCAAAAATAAATGAAATTCCAGTAGGATGTATTATAGTTTTAGATGGCAAAATAATAGCAAGAGGATATAATAAAAGAGAAAAATTAGAAAATAGCTTAGCTCATGCTGAAATTGTTGCGATAAATAAGGCTTGTAAAAAAATTAATTCATGGAGATTAGAAAATGCAACAATGTATATAACATTAGAACCATGTGCTATGTGTAGTGGTGCTATTATTCAATCAAGAATAAAAAAAGTTATATATGGTGCTTATGATTATAGATTTGGAGCTCATAAAAGCATAATTAATTTATTTGATGTTAAATTTAATCATAAGGTTGATATTCAAGGTGGATTAAAAGAAAATGAGTGCTCTAATTTAATTAAAGATTTCTTTAAAAGGTTAAGAGTTGAAAAGAATAATTAATTGTGATAGAATGTTTTTGTCCCGAATCAATTGCATACGGTGAACCAGGTCAGGATCGGAAGGTAGCAGCCTTAAGCTAGTAGGTGATGTGGTTCGGGCGCTTTTTAATAAAAAAATAAAAATGGATTTCAGATCCATTTTTTTTATATATTTTTAGTATATCTTTTTAAAAATTCAATTTCATCTTCATTCATAAAAGGAGATAATTTATCAAATACCATTTTATGATATTCATTTAACCATTCCTTTTCTTCTGAATTTAATAAATTTATATCTATTGCATCAATATCAATTGGTGCATATGTTATTGTTTCAAATTTTAAAAAATCACCATAAGAAGATGAACCAGCTTTTATGCATAATAATTCATTTTCAATTCTTATTCCATATTTATTTTCTAAATAAATTCCTGGTTCATCAGTTGTTATCATTCCTGGTGATAATATAGCTGAATCATTTCTTTCAGAAACACGCTTCCATCTAAAGCCATTAGGAGCTTCATGAACTGAAAGAAGATAACCAACACCATGTCCTGTTCCACATTTATAATCTAATAATTCTTTCCATATGTGCTGTCTTGCTAAAATATCTAAATTCATACCAGTACAGCCTTGCATAAATGTTACTTTAGCTAAATTAATTAAAGATTTTAAAACTAAGGTATAATGCTTTTTCATTTCCTTAGAAATGCTACCTAATGCATATGTTCTAGTAATATCTGTTGTACCTTCTAAATAATGCCCACCAGAATCAATTAAAAGGAATCCAGGCTTATCAATTATTGCGTTTGTTTCATTATTTGCAGAATAATGCATCATTGCACCATGTTCATTAAATGCACAAATAGTAGAAAAGGAAATATCAATAAATCCTTTTTCTTTTTTTCTTAATTCTAAAATATAATTAGATAAAGAAATTTCATCTAATTCAGTTCCTTTTATATATTCTTCTTTTAAATATTTCATAAATCTTGTTACACATAATCCATCCTTTATATGTGCTGATTTTATATTTTCTATTTCAATATCATTTTTAATAGCTTTAAGAAGAAGTGTAGGATTTGTATCTAAAATAACATTATTTTGTTCAATTATTGATTGATATAAAGAATAATTAACTTTAGTTGGATCTAATAAGATATTTTTAGATTTTATTGTTTTAACAAAATCATAAATTTCAAAATATGGTTTTATTGAAATTGATTCTAAATCTAAATATTTACTAACCTCTAAATCAATTTTATTTGTATCAATAAATAATGTAATATTATCATGTGTAATATATGTATAGCATAAAAAAACAGGAGTGTGTGGAATATCATTTGCTCTTAAATTATATAACCATGCTTGATCTTCTAATGATGTTAATAAATATCCTTGTGCCTTTTTTTCATCCATTATTTTAATTATTGTATCAATTTTTTCATCTATTCCTTTACCTGAAAAAAATTTAGGTAAAATATATAAATTTGAAAAAGGCATTTTTGGCCTATCTTGCCAAACTTTATCAATTATAGCTGAATCTAATTGTATTTTTATATTTTGATTTAATCCTTTTTGAAGATTTAAAACATCATTAGCTGATATTAATCTACCATCAAAAGCTAATGTTTTAATTGTTAAACAATTTGAATTTAAAAATTCTTTTATTGTTGGAACATTTTTTTCTCCTATTTTCATTAATTCGATATCAGTATTTTCTAATTCCTTTTCGGCTTGAATAAAATATCTTCCATCAGTCCATAAAAATGCTGAATTTTGTAAAACTAATAATGTGCCTAAAGAACCTGTAAAGCCTGAAAAATATTGTCTAGATTTAAAATAGTCTGCAATATATTCAGAGCCATGAAAATCAGATGTAGGGATTATATATGCATCATAATTAGAATTTATTAATTCTTGTTGTAATTTTTTTAAATTATCCATTTAATCATCACCATAATTATTTTACTATTTTTAATAATCATTGTGAATAATTTATTGAAAAAGATATTCATAAATTATATAATTTTATTGGATTTAAAATCTGTTAAAAGGAGATGATGACAATGGATTTAAAAATTTGTGGCATTATTGATATTATTATAATTTTAGGTGCTATTATTATGTTAATAGTTGGTTTTAAAAAGGGATTTATCACTAAAATATTATCACTTGCAAGTGTAATTATAATATTGTTATTTTCTTTCTTTTTTGCCCCATCCTTTACAGGATATTTAAAACAATGGAATATAATTTATCCAAATATTTTAGAATCAATGACTAATAATATAAATGCTAATTTAGTTGAAAAGGGAATTGAGGCTGGATCTTCAACAACAACTAGTGTTTCAATTTTATTAGGTGTTCCTGAATGGATAGCTCAATTTATTGTTAATTTTATGGGAGATGGAATTCCATCTGAGACTGCTGAATTAGTAAATATGATTGCTGATACTGTAACAAGATGGATTTGTAATGTAATTTCATTTTTCATTATTGCTATAGGTATAATAATTATTATTGCAATTATAAAAGGAATTGCTGCTATTTTTAGGAAGAATAAGGTATTTAAGGTTGTTGATGGAATTTTTGGTGTTATTCTTTATGAGGCTATATATATTGCAATATTAAGTGTTGTTTTCTTAATTTTATATTTCTTATATAAAAATAATGTTCCTGGAATTACTGATTTTATAAAAGTTGATTTTCAAATGGAAACAGATAAATTTAGAATTTCGAAATGGTTTTTTGAAAATAATGTTTTAAAAACTATAATTACAACTTTAACAGGATGGTAATTAAAGCTTTAAATATTTATCTAATAGCTTTTTAAAAAGAATTTATTACATATTTGTAATTCTTTCTTTTTTTAATTTCATATGATATAATAACTTTAGTTTTTTTTAGAAAGGATACTTACTTAAAGTAAGTAGGAGGTAAAAAATGAGAATTAATCCTAAAATTTTTAATTTAGCTGATGGCGTTCAACCAATTGAAGTACAAGAATTTGATGGAAGAAAAGTAGAATTATTTTATTTAGATGATTATGATGAAGTAAAAGATGAATTTATTGCTAAATCACAATTTGCTGTATGGTCATCTATTGATGGGAAAAATTATAGATTGTTTTTAGAAAAGGGTTATTATGAGACTGTAAAGGAGTTATATGAAAAACCAATAAATAAAATATGGGTAGATTTTTGGGATTCATCTGAAAATATAACTAAAAAAACAAGTCATAGATTTTTAATTCCAATGATGATTGTATGTGTTGGTTTATGTATTGCATCATTTTTTATACCTTATGATTGGGCATCTTATGTAGTCATTGGTATTTTAATTGTTGCTTTTATTGCTATGATTTTTGTTAATTCATATAATAGAAAAAAAATCATGCAATCAAATGTTGAATCAAGAAATAAAATAATCGAAATATTAGGTCAAAATGAATTTGATGATATATTAAAAAAACAAAAAGAATATATTGATGATTATTTTGATAAATTATATCCTTCTGATTTAGATGATGAAGATGAAAATGAAGAAAAAGAATCTAATGAAGAAATTAAGAATTTAGAAGAAAAAACAGAAGAATTAGAATCTAAAGAAGAAAATGCTGAAAAAACAGAAGAAAAAGAATCTTTAGAACAAGAAGATGCTAAAGATTTAGAGAATGAAGAAAAAGAAAAAGAAGAAGTTTCAAAAGAAGCTGAATAATTATTTAGAAGTAATATGAGGAATTTAAAATGAGTTCTATTGATAATAAATGTGTAAATACATTAAGAGTTTTAGGCGCTGAAATTATTAGTGATGTAAATAGTGGACATCCAGGAATTGTATTAGGCGCAGCTCCAATTTTACATACTTTATTTACTAAACATTTAAATATTAATCCAAATGATGCTGAATGGTTTAATAGAGATAGATTTATATTATCAGCAGGCCATGGATCAATTTTATTATATATGCTATTACATTTAAGCGGATATAAAATTTCTATGGATGATTTAAGAAATTTCCGTCAAAAGGGTTCTTTAACTCCAGGACATCCTGAATGGAGACATACTCCAGGTGTTGAGCTTTCAACTGGTCCTTTAGGACAAGGCTTTGCAACAGCTGTTGGATTGGCAATTTCAGAAAGCTTTTTAGATGCTAAATTTAATAAATATGATATTGATATTGTAGATCATTATACTTATGTTTTGTGTGGTGATGGTGATTTACAAGAGGGTGTATGTCAAGAAGCTGCTAGCTTAGCTGGACATTTAGGCTTAAATAAATTAATTGTTTTATATGATTCAAATGATGTTCAATTAGATGGTAATGTAGATTTAGCAAATACAGAAGATGTTGAAGCTAAATTTAAAGCTATGAATTGGAATTATTTAAAGGTAGAAGATGGTAATAATTGTGATGATATTGATAAAGCAATATCAATGGCAAAGGAAAATACAACATCTCCAACAATTATTGAAATTAAAACAATAATTGGTTATGGTGCTCCTAATAGTGGTGAATCATCAATTCATGGTAAGCCAATGAAAGAGGAGGCTATAGCTGAATTAAGAAATAATTTAAATTATACTTCAAAGCCATTTACAATTGATGATGATGTTTATGATTATTATAAAAAGGAAGTTATAGAAAGAGGAATCGATTCATGTGCTTTATGGAATAAAAATTTAAATGAATATTCTAAAAAATATGAAGAAGATTTTGAATTATTTAATAATATAATTTTTGATTCTATAAAGGTTCCTACAATTGATGAATTACCTAAATATGAGATTGGTTCATCTGAATCTACTCGTAAAGTAATGGGTAAAGTTATTGATTATTTATCTTTAAAAATGCCTAATATTATGGGTGGTTCAGCAGATTTAACCGCATCAACTATGGTTAAGGGTGCTGATGGTATTTATGGTGAGGCAAATCCATTAGGAAGAAATATAAAATTTGGTGTTCGTGAACACGCTATGGCAGCAATTGTTAATGGAATAACATTACATGGTGGATTAAGAGGATTCTGTGCTGGCTTTTTTGTATTTTCTGATTATTTAAAACCAGCAGTAAGAGTTGCATCTATAATGAAATTACCTTCTTTATTTTTCTTTTCTCAT
>CAJOQR010000045.1 GCA_905236965.1 uncultured Acholeplasmatales bacterium
AATGCTTTATGAATTGTTGATGCTTTAAAATTAGTAACATCACACATTCTTTTAGCTGCTCTACCAGTAGGTGAAACCAATAATACATTAGAAGATATTAAATCATCAGTTATAGATGAATTTAATAAATTAGCATATGTATATAATATGCCTTTTAAAATTGTTGATTTACCTGTTCCAGGTCCACCTGTTATTATTGATAATTTATTAGATAAAGAATTAACAATGGCTTCTTTTTGAAGTGGTGTATAATTAATTTCAAAATTTTGTTCAACATAAGATAAAGAATCTAAAACATCTTCAGATTTAAATAAATTATTTGAAGATTTTTTTATTTTAGAAATTTTTAAAGCTAAATTAAATTCAGCATTATATAAATTTACATCAAAAATTCTATCAGATTCATTAACTAATTTAGCTTGATTAATTAATTCATTTAATGCTATTTTTAAATCCTCTTCTTTTATATTTGGATTATTATTTAATAAATTTAAGGTTGAATTAATTAATTGCTCATAAGTTAAAAAAGTAAAACCATTTTGATAACATACATAATTAAGTGTATAAGAAATAGCTGCCTTTAATCTTTTTAAATCATTTTCTTTTATACCTAAATTCATTGCTAAAATATCGCATTTTTTAAATCCAAAGCCATCTATTTCAGTAATTAATACATAAGGATTTTCTTCAATAATATTTGCAGAAGATAATCCATATCTTTCATATATTTTTCCAGCCATTTTAGCTGTTAAGCCAAATCCATAAAGTCTAATAAAAACATCATCAGTTAAATAATTATCCTTTATAACATTATAAATTAAATCCTTTTTAGCATCATTTAATCCTTTTACATTATCTAAAGAATCTTTATTATCTAATATTTTTTGAATACAATCATTTCCTAACGCATCTACAATATTAGATGCTAATTTAGCACCAATTCCTTTAAATTTATCTCCTGATAAATAAATTATTAATCCTTCTTTTGAAAATGCATCACCTTTTTCATATGTTTCAACTACAAATTGGCGTCCAAATTTAGGATGCTCATTCATTTTTCCAATAAATTTATATGTAATGCCATCTTCTAAGCGTGGAAAGCTACCTACTATAGTTAATTCTTCATCATTTTTTGTAATAATTTTACAAACTTTATATAAAGAATCAGTTGCTTCATATATATAATTTATGATATAACCTTCCACAACATCAATATCCATTAATATCTTCTTTTCTCCTCATTAAAATATACTTCATCAATTAATGCACCGCCTAAGCATATTTCTCCATCATATAAAACAACTGCTTGTCCTGGCGTTACAGCTCTTATACCCTGTGGGTAAAAAACTTGAATCTTATTACCATCTAAAAATTTAATTTTAACATCATTATCATTTTGACGATATCTAAATTTAGCTTGATATGTTTTATTTTCTATTGGCATATCAGTTATCCAATTACATTCAGATGCAATGCAATTATTAGAAATCAAATATTCACTATCATGGCCTTGTCCTATTAATAATTCATTTTTGTTTAAATCTTTTCCACAAACGAACCATGCAGCATTTTCAAATTCATTAGACCCACCAATTCCTAAGCCTTTTCTTTGACCAATTGTATAATACATCAAGCCATCATGACGTCCAATTATTTTTCCATCAAGAGTTACCATATTTCCAGGCTGAGCTGGCAAATAATTTTGCAAAAATTTTTTAAAATTCCTCTCGCCTATAAAGCATATACCTGTAGAATCTTTTTTCTCTGCAGTATATAAATTTGCCTCTTTTGCTATTTTTCTAACCTCAGGCTTAGTTAAATGACCAATTGGAAATAATGCATGTCTTAATTGATTTTGAGTTATCATACATAAAAAATATGTTTGATCTTTATTAGAATCAACACCTCTTAAAAGATAGCTTTTATCTCTATCATGTCTTACTCTTGCATAATGACCCATTGCTATATATTCAGCACCTAAATTTTCAGCATGCTTTAAAAATGCATTAAATTTTATATATTTATTGCACATAATATCAGGATTTGGTGTTCTACCTTTTTTATATTCATCTAAAAAATATTTAAAAACAGTATTCCAATATTCTTCTATAAAATCTATCCTATTTAATTTTATTCCTAATTGCTCTGATACTCTTAATGCATCTTGATAATCCTTTTCTTGAGGACAAACATCATCTTCTATATCTGGATTACCTAATATATCATTATTAGTTGCGGAATCCCAGTTTCGCATAAACATAGCTTCTACATCATAACCTTCATCTTTTAAAATTTTTAAAGCTACGCTTGAATCTACGCCACCAGAAAGGCCTAAAATAACTTTCATTTCTATCACCTATCAAATATATTATATAATAAATTAAATATTTATAAAATATAATTTTATAAAGTGAATTTTATTATATATTTACTCTAATATAAAGTAAAGTTGAAAAATAAAAATAAAACAATTATAATAATTTTTGGTGATATTATGCAAAAGAATTCCGAAAATGAACAATCATATGATAATGGATTCCATCCACACGAAGTTCATTTAAAAGATAATTATAAATTTTATAAAAAAAATATTTTTATTAAATTTTTAAGATTTATATCTATTATGGGTACAAAATTCATATTATTTTTTCCAGAAAAATTTGTATGGGGATTTAAAATCAAAGGAAAACGAAATTTAAAAAAACAAAAAAAATATGTAATGGTTTCAAATCATACACATCCTTTTGATTCATTTATGATAATAAGTTCTTTATACCCAAAAAGAATTCATTATGTAACAGTATTAAAATCAAATATGGGCTTTCCAATTGTTTCAACATTTTTTAAGATTAATGGCGCTGTTCCTATTCCAGATGATTTAAAATTATTAAAAAAATTTAATAGAGAAACAGAAAATTTTTTAAATAAAAATGGAAAAATAATTGTATTTCCTGAAGCATCATTAGTCCCTTTTTGTGATCATATTAGACCATTTATGCAAGGAGCTTTCAATTTTGCATTATCAACAGACGCACCAATAATTCCAGTATGCTTTACATACCATAAACCAAAGGGTTTATATAAATTAACAAGAAAAAATAAGCCATGTATTCATTTAAATATTTTAGAACCTTATAAAATTATAAATCTAAATTCTAGAAAAGAAACAACATCTAAAGCAGCTTTAGATTTATTTAATATTATATCTACTTATTTCAATGAAAATTCAGACTATTTTAAAAAATAAAACGGGTAAAGTTAAAGACTTTTGAAACTAGCGAAAAATATGACATAATTTGACAAATTTACTGATATTTGCTTGAAATCCCGCCTCCCATATGTTATTTTTATCTTAAGGGAGGGGAGAATATGGATAGTAATAATGTGGTTCGTTTCTTATTAACATTCTTTTTAGGCTTTATTGGAAGTATTGTAATCAATCATTCTTCTTTAAAACCAGAAGGATTTAAATCAAGAACATTGGCTTACTTCTTTTTAAGTTTTATTACTTTTGGAATTTACGGATTAGTTGCATCTATTTGCAATTTATCATTTGATTCTAGCAAGTCAAGTAATATTGGCTATTTTAAAGATTAAGAATTAGGCTCTAAGACGTGTGCTTCTTGATAAGTCGGTGTCGCTTAGTTCCACCGGTCTTAAGGGAAAATATAAGATAGTAAACATTTTGGCGTAGAAAAAGAAATCTTTTTCTATGTCTTTTTTTATTCCAAAAATTGCTTAAGACATCTTCCCTTTCGTAAAGGTTAGAAATATATAGGAGTCTTTGAAAGAAGCCCTGAACAAAAAAGATTGTGCCAATTAAAAATTATGCTTTTACTGAAACACTTGAAAACTCTAGAACTTTCAAAGGTGGAACTATAACAAAAACTCTAACTTCCGATGTATATTCAGTTATCTAAAGACAAAGAAAAAAAGAGCATATTCAAATATATGCTCTTTATCTTTTAGCCTAAAATACTTTAAGTTTCAATTTTCTATGATTAAATTTACTCGTTTTTTTCTTCTTCTTTTAATTCATTATTATTTTCTTGGCCTAAATTATTATCAGAAATTATATTATCGCTTGATTTATTTATTTCAAATGAATTATCTTCTGATTTTTTTAATGAATATTTTAATATAACATTCATAAAAATAAAACAAATAATTCCAAAAATTATACCAAATGGTAAATCAAGATAAAATTTCTTTTCTCCTATAAGCCATAAATTATATACTTGTAGCATATCAACATTAATAAATAAGCATATTATTGATGAAATTGATAAACCAATAAATAAAAAATATATAACATTTTTATATTTATTTATAAAATAATTTATTAATTTTGATGTTAATAATACACCAATTAAAGCACCAATAATAAAAATAAAATAATATAAAAGAACTATTGGATTTGATTTTATAAATATAAAATCAACTGATTTTAATATTGCTTTATAATAACCAAAAACCATTAAAGCAACTGTTGCAGAGCATCCAGGAATAAATTGTGTTATTGCAACAATAAATCCCATTATAAAAAACAAAATAAAATTAAATATTGAAAAATAAGTTAAGTCTTCCTTAGTTTTTGTATCATTTCCAATTAAAAAAATTGAAATTAAAGTTATTGTAATTGGTATAAATATTCCAACAATTAATAACAGCCAATGCCTTTTTGAAATTTTTGTATCTTTAACCTCATTTGTTAATGTTCCAAAGCCTGAAAGCATTAATCCAGCAAAAATACAACAAAGGGTAAAAGGAATAATTTCAACTAATTTTTGAATGCTAAAAAAGCCTAACAAAAAGCCTAAAATCATCCCTATTACAATAGGCAATAAAAACAAAATTGATTTTTTAAATTTTTTAAAAATATTTGCAATTGATTCAATTATCTTATCATATAATTTAAAAATTATTGCAATTGTAGAGCCACTAACCCCAGGAATTATTACAGCTAGTCCTAAAATAAATCCTAAAATTCCTCTTCTTAAAGGCTTTTCATCCTTATTATTTTCCATAAATCCCCCAAATATTTATTATTTTAAATTAGAGATAAAATTATTTAAATAAACTCTATCGTAAAAATATTCATAATCTAAATTATAATCAACTTCAGGTCCATTTTCTAAAATAACATGTGAATATGAAGTACCTTTAGATGAAATTGATACATTTTGATTTATACCTGAGATTTGTAAAGTAGTTCCATCAATCATAACTAAAGGTAAAATACTACATCCTCCACCGCCTGCTTTTTTTCCTATTACCTTAACATTTGAATTATTAATTTTAGAATAATGTGTAAATAAATTAGCAGCACTATATGTAGAAGGAGATGTTAAAATATACCAATTATAATCATCATATCCATCATCAATATTATATAATCCATCATTATTAGTATCAGTTCTATATTCATATGAAACAGCGATTTTAGATAATGAATTTCTATTTCCAATTAAATATGAACCACATACAAATCCTAAAGCTCTATATTCAGCCCCAGCATTTCCACCACCATTAACAGATAAATCAACTACAATATTATTTATTTTAGTTGGACTCTTTTCAATTTCAGCAAATGCTTTATAAAACAAATAATAAGTATCATATAAATAAGCAGTAGATAAAATATTATTGTTTTCATCTTTTACATCTTTTGTATCACCAGTTTCAAAATTTGAGAAAAATATATAGCATGTATCTCCTTCAATTTCAATTGAATTTGATAAATCATTGCCATAATGCTCTTTAGCTTTTGGCAATAAATTTTCTCTTGCAGAATAAAGACTAACAAAATTAGATGCAGCATAATCTCCTTCTGTAAAAGAAATAGAACTTCCATTATAATTATATGAATAATTATGGATAGATGTATGACATTCATTTAATTTTTGAACAATTTGAGCATAACCAGCCTCATATTCTAAAGGATCATTTGATTTTAAATTTTGCTTTATTTCATCTGTTAAATAATCATCAAATTTTTCAAAATTCTTTTCTTCTTTTAAACCATAAAAATAATCTATATAAAAGCATATAAAATTATAATTTGATTCTCTTAATTCTTCATCATCTATTATTGAATTAACATTTGATTTCATATCAGAAAATATTGATTGATAATCATCAATATATCTTAAAGAAAAATAAGTATTATAATATGCATTTCCTGTATAATACATTGAATCATAATTTAATCCTCCAAATAATGCATTCATAATTTGGAATGGAACTAAACAATTTCCATTGATATAACGCATATCAAAATTATATTCAGCTAATTCAAAAATAATTGTTCTACCACTATAATAATCTGATGCACTACCATCAAGATTAAATGAATAATCTATTGTATCTGTAATATCAACTGTATTTTGAAATACATAATCATATAAGCATAATATTTTATCTTTACCATAATCAAAAATGATTGAAACAGGTATATTTTCTAAATTAGTTTTTACAACATATTCTCTAAATAAAGAATTTGATGAAAAACTATATTTTGATGCATCTAGCATTCCATCCATTGCTTTAATATATCCATCAACAGAAACATAAGGTACATTTGATGAATCAATATAATATGTATCTAGTGTATTATTTTTTAATTGATAATAATCATTATAATTATAAATTGGTAAGCTTTCTACTTCTATTGTAGCATTATCTGTTGAACAGCCTGACAATGCTAAAAATAAAAATATAGTAGCAAAAAAGATAAATTTCTTTTTCATTAAAATCATCCCCTTATAAAAACCATTTAAGATATTTTACCACACAAATTATTAAATTCAAAATTTTCTACCATCATAGCATGTAAAATAAATAATTTGCGTTTTATTACTAATTTTTTTAATTAAATCTAAAACTAATTTTAAATTTTTTTCATCCAAATTTACAAATGGATCATCTAATATTATAAATGGCATATCATCATACATATTTTTTATTAAAGATAATCTATAGCATAGCATAACAATAGTTTTTTCACCTTGACTCAAATGATAATCATCAACTAATTTACCATTTCTAATTAATTTAAAATTATATTTTTCATCAAATTCAATATTATCTTTAAAAATAGAATTTAATAATGTTGCATATTCAGTAAAAGAATTTAATACAGGAGCAATATATTTCTTTTTCAAAGAAGAATTAGCTTCTTCTATATAAAATATAGTATTTTCATAAATTTTATATTTTTGTTTATATATTACTAATTCATCTTTTAATACTTCAAATTCTGATTTTAATCTAGGAAGATTTTCTAATTCATCTTCATTTCTTTCGATTTCTTTTTCTGCTGATTTAATATCATTTATAATTTTATCTTTTAAATTTGTTAAATCTGTTAAATCTATTTTTTCATATTTTTTTGCTAAATCAATATTATTTTTAATTAAATATTGCTTATTATTTTCTTTTAATTTATTAATATTTTCATCTTTTTCTTCTATTTTTATTAAATCATCTTTATAATCAATAAAATAATTTTTAGCATCTTTTAAATTTATATTAAATTCATTTAAAATTGGTGTTAATTTTTCTAAAATTATTTCTAAATCTTTTTTATTTTCCTCAATTTTTATTTTATTATCTTCTTCTTTTTTTATATTATGATTATATCTATCATATTTTGAATTAATAATCATTAAGGCATCATTATATTCTTCATAAGAATTTAAATATTTATTTAAAAAAGATTCAATCTCAATTTTTAAATTTAATATATCTTCTTCTAATTTTAAATTATTTTCTTTTATTTTTTGATTTTCATTATTTATTTTTTTATAATTTTCATAATCCATTTTTAAATGATTTAATTTATTATAATATGAATCATCTGAATAACGATATTTAGATAATATATCAATTAATTTTTTTTCTTCAGCCCTTAATTCATAAATCATATCATTATTTGGATCTTTATTATTTTTTTTCTTTAAATTTAAATCAATTAATAAAATTGATATGATAAAAATAATACCAATTATAGATAAAACAATTCCTATAACATATTTTGAAAATGATAATAAAATTATCCCTGATATAATAAATAAAAAACTAATTATATAAAATAATGTAAAATTAAATGTTTTTTCATTTGTTTCTTTTCTAGATATTATTTTATCATTTAATTCATTATATTTTTTTATTGAAAAAGATGCGTTTTCTATATCAGATTCAATATCAAAATGTTCAAATTTTATAATATCATCTTCACTTATTATAGTTAAAGAAGAATTTTTTAATTCACTTTTCTTAATTTCTAATTCTTTAATTTTTTCTTGGTATTTTGAAATGTCATCTTCATTAAGATGATTATTTTTAAACATTTCATTTAATTCATTAAAATCATTATCTAATATTTGATTATTATTTAATAATTTTAATCTTTCATATTCAGATAAATTAAAATTTATTTCATCTACTCTATCAAGAGAAATAATTTTTGGATATTTTGATTTTATTTTTAATTTAGAATTTTCTAAATCCTTTATTTCATTTTCTTTATTAATATAATTTTCATAATAAAATGCTTTTAAATTTGTATCATCAGCTATTTTAATATCTTCATTTATTTTTTCTAATTCTTTCTTTTTTAAATCTAATTCATTATATTTATCAGATAATGCATTCTTTAAATTATCTAATTTTTTTATTTCTTCATCTAAAGATTCATATTTTTCTTTTTTAGGTTGATAAATGCTATTTTTTGATTTAGTACCATATTTCTTTTTTTCTTCTTCTAAAGATTTAATTATTTTATCTAAATCAAAATTTTCATCTGTTTTTGATACTATGTTATTTAATTTAAAAGTAATAGATGAAGGAGATGAAATTTCTAAATCAAAATTATTAATAAACATTGTTTTTAAAAAACCATCTTCATCAATATTAAATAAATATTTCCCCAAGCATTTAATATCTGATAATGTATTATTAATATATATTAATTCTTTATCTTTTTTTATTGATGAATAATCAAATTCTTTTTCAATTCTATATTCATCATTTAAATATTCTAATACTAAGCTTCCACCAAAAGCGCCTTTTTCATATGGCGCATATTTTTTTCTATTATCAGGCTTCATATCATAAAACATAACTTTAATAAAATCAGCTAAAGTTGTCTTTCCTGTACCATTTTCTGAATAGATTTGGTGTAATTTATCGAATTTAATATCTTTATTTTTTAAAATTCCAAAACCATCTATATGACATGATTTTAATATCATTTAACACACCACGCCTTCATTTAATGATTTTAACCCTAAAAAAATTATTTCATTTTTTTCATCTTCTGTTAATTCTTTATTTGCTAAAACACATCTTACAAATTCACCTTTTAATGATAGGTCATTTTCATATTTTTTATAATCAATTTTTCTTTTAGTATTATTTTTAATAGAAAAATAAAAAAATGAAAAATAATTTTCTAATTCTTCTAAATCATCTTCTATTTGATTTATACCTTCTAAATTAATCCTTACAATATCTTCTTTTTTTATTGTTTTTGTTTTTTCATATATTAAATCTTTAGCTGTAGCGAAATCATATGCATTTGATATATCAACATCAATAGAATGAATTATTCTTTTGCTATTTATAATAAATTCATAATCAATTTTATTATTTTCTATATTTAATACATAAAAGCCTTTAGGACCTACCTCATCATATCCTCTTCCTTCTAAGCAACCAGAATATGAATAAATTCCTTTATCATCTAATTTATCTATAATATTTTCATGTATATGACCTAAAGCTAAATAATCAATATTTTTATTTTTTAAATCTTTTAAGGATATATAATTTTCTCCTTTATTATAAATATCCCCATGCATCATAACTATATTTATCTTATCATTTTTTAAATTTAAAGAAGGATAAATTGATTTTGAATTTTCTTTTTTTAATTCTACCCCTGTTATTCTTACATTTTCAAATTCATAGCTTTTCCAATCATCAGAAAAAGTTAATAAATTAGGATATTCTTCATTATATTCATTATTAATATCATGATTACCTTTTAAATATAAGAATGTAATATCAGGATTTGTTTTTATTAAATGATAAAAATAATTTTTATCTTTTTTATATGGAGAATTATTATCGAATATATCTCCAGACATCATAATTATTTTAATTTCATTTTGTTTTGCGTAATTTATTAATTTATCAAAACTATTTAATATTTCATTTTTTCTTATAATTCTTTTTTCATTATCAGAAATTTTAGAAAGTGGTGATCCTAAATGAATATCTGCAGTATGTATTATTTTCATTATAATAACCTCCTTTTTTATTATATATTTATAAATAATTTTAAAATTTATAATTTTATTATTTCATCTATTGCTAAAGCTACTGCTAAAGCTGTATCTGATGCAGTCATTGTATATTCTGAATGATTTTTTAAAACAATTTCAGCAGCCTTACCATTAATATATGATGCTCCAGCTGATGCTAATAAAATATCATCATTAAAACCTACTAATGCTGCAATAACACCTGATAAAACATCTCCAGAGCCGCCTTTTGCCATTCCTGGTGTCCCTGTATTAGTTATATATACTTTATCTCCATCTGTTATAATAGTTGCTGTACCTTTTAAAATTAAAATTAAACCATATTCTTTAGCAAAATTTAAAGCAATATTTATTGGGTCTAGATTTATTTTTTGAATAGATAATTTTGTTAATCTTGAAAATTCTTTTAAATGAGGTGTTAAAATAATTTTTGCTTTTGAATTTTTTAAAATGCTTAAATCTATTTGACTTAATGCATTTATTCCATCAGCATCTATTATTAAATTTTTATCATAATTATTTAATAAAAAAATTAAAGCCTTTTTAGTTTCTTTTATATCCATCAATCCCATACCAAAGGCTATTGATTTGGTGTTTTTTATTAAATCAATAAATTCTTCTTCTTTAAATATAAATGAATTATCATTAGATGAAAGAGGATAAAGTGTTGCATCTAAAATATAAGGTATTATTTGTTTAGCTATAGAATTTGGAACTGCAAGCTTTACAACACCAGCACCAGACCTTACAGATGAATTTGCTATTAAAGCTAAGCGAGGTGCTCCACTATAATTTATTGATCCTCCAATTAAAACATCATATCCATAATTTCCTTTATGTGAATAATTTAATCTTTTTTTAAAAAGAGGCAATAAATCTTTTTCTTCTATTAAATAATAAGGATTTTCAATTAAAGATAAATTTAATGGTGCTATTTTTATATTTTTTATATAATCCTTTGCCATATTTAATATATGGCCTGGTTTTAAATAGCCTATAGCTATTGTTAAATCAGATTTAAAAGCTAAATATGTTAATCCTGTTTCTGAATCTATGCCTGAATTTATATCAATTGATATTTTATATGAATTTATTTGATTTATTTTTTTTATTAAATTTTCATATTCTAACTTTAAATTTCCTTTAAATCCAGTTCCTAAAAGGCAATCAATAATTAAATCATATTTGTTAAAATCTATTTCTTCATTAATAATTGTTTTAACTTTATCTTTTATTAAATTATAAAAATGTAATGAATCTAAACTAAATTTATATTCTATTAAATAAATACTAACATCTATATTATCTTTTAATAATTCATTTGCAATAACATATCCATCGCCTGCATTATTTCCTTTTCCACATAAAATTAATACTTTTTTATATTTTCTTTCTATAAAAGATGCAGCACTAATGCCAGCTTTTTCCATCAAATCATATGAATGCTTTGAATTTTTTATATAAATTTCTTCTGATTTTTTCATATTATTAACTGATGTAATATTTATCATAATATTGTTTAAACCTCATTTTTATAAAGTCTAATTATTATTTTTTCTTTATAATTGTTCTTGCAACATATACACCATTAGCACCTGCTTGAGCAAGACCACGTGTTAATCCTGCACCATCGCCTCCGACATATAATCCTTTAATTTTAGTTTCAAATTCTTTTGAAATATCTGGACGCTTAGAATAAAATTTAGATTCTACTCCATAAAATAGTGTATGCTCTGATGCTATACCTGGTGTAACATAATTTAATGCTTCAATCATTTCAATTATTGATTTCATAGTATTATAAGGTAATACTAAGCCTAAATCACCTGGAACAGCTTCTTTTAAAGTTGGTTTAACAAAACCTTCTTGAATTCTTTTTTCAGTTGTTCTTCTTCCTTTTTTAATATCACCATATCTTTGAACAATAATTGATCCACAAGATAATTCATTTGCAAGTCTTGAAACTTGATGAGCATATTCATTTGGTAAATCAAAAGGTTCTGAAAATTTGTGAGAAACTAATAAAGCAAAATTCGTATTTTTACTACCTAATTCTTTTGATGCATAGGCATGACCATTTGCAAGCATTGTTCCACTATGATTTTCAACAACAACATGTCCAGATGGATTAGCACAAAAAGTTCTAACAACTGTTCCAACTGATGTTCTATAAATAAATTTACCTTCATATAAATTTTCATTTATTTCAGACATAATAATATCATTTGTTTCAACTCTAACACCAATATCAACTTGATTATTAGTCATTTTTATATTATTTTGCTTACAAACATCTTCAAGCCATGTAGATCCATCTCTTCCAACAGCTAAAAAAACATTATCTGAATATTCTTCCATTCCACTTTCTAAAACAACACCCTTGACACAATCATTTTCAACAATAATTCTATCAACTTTTGTTAAATAACGCATTTCAATATGCTTTTTTAATTCTTCATAAATCTTTTTTAAAATTTCTAAATTATTTTCAGTACCTAAATGCCTTACTTCACTTCTTAATAATTTTAATCCTACACCTAAGGCTTTTTTTTCAATTTCATATACTTTATCTGTATTTGGATTTGTAATAACCTTTGTTGCACCAAATTTTAAATTTATAGAATCAACATATTTAATCAATTCTAAAACAACATCATCATCTAAATATTCAGTAAGCCATCCTCCAAATTCAGTTGTAATATTAAATTTACCATCTGAAAAAGCTCCAGCGCCACCAAATCCATCTGTTATAGAGCATGCTGGATAACAGCCTGAAACGCCTTTTTTATTTACTGGACATTTTGTTAATTTATGTTCGTTAATAGGACATTTTCTAGAATAAATATCATATCCTTTATCAAGCAACAATATTTTCTTTTCTGGACTTTTTACCATAAATTCATATGCTGCAAATAATCCAGCAGGACCAGCACCAACAATTATACAATCATATTTCATATTAAAACCTCGCGATTATTTATTAAATAAGCTAAAAAATATATTAGGACACTTTGCTTCAAATGTAATTAATTCTTTTGTATCAGGATGAATAAATTCTAATTTTGATGCATGTAAGCCTAATCTATTAAAAGGATTTTTATTAAAACCATATTTATCATCACCTACAATAGGATGACCTAATGATTTAAATGCAACTCTTATTTGATTTTTTCTACCAGTATATATTAAACATTTAACAAGTGAATATTCATTATTTTCTTTTAATACTTCATATTCTGTAATAGCTAAATGACCTGATTTATCATTTGATTCATAAACAATATTATTTTCATTTTCTTTTAAATACATTTTTATAATATCATGCTTTTTAGGAAGCTTTCCTTCTATTACAGCATAATATTGCCTTGTTTTAACTAATTCATTCCAATGCATCTTTAATTTTGAATGCAATTTTTCATTTTTAGCGAAAACTAAAACTCCACTTGTTTCTTTATCTATTCTATGAAGAATAAATGGTCTTTTAGTTTTATCAAATGATTGCATATAGCTAAGCGCATAATCATATGCATTTTTTCTTTCTTTATCACTTTCAACTGAAAGCAATCCATTTGGTTTATTAATAGCTAAAAATTCATCATCCTCATAAATAATTTCTATTGGCTTTTGTTTAATTTTTTTAGTTTTTAAAGTTTCTTCTTTTACTGGATATTTTGCTATTTTAACTTCATCATCATGCACTAAAATTAAATTATATTGAGTTACAACACTACCATTAACTAAAATTTGATGATTTGAAAGAAGCATTTTTACATTATTTCTTGATGTATTTAATTTTGAAAGCAAAAAAGATAATAATTCTTCACTTTTTAAAACCTTCATTGTTTTAGTTATTTCAATTTTTTTAGTTTTTTCTTTATAATTATTATTTTTCATTATCTATTATCATAAACATCATTAAGTGGATTATTTTTTTGTAAAACTTTAATATTTGAATTATTAAATTCAACATTTGCGTAATTAATAATTCCAAATTCCTTTACTAATATATCCATATCCCTAAATTTAATTCTAGACATAGGCTGTGATTCAAAGCCTTCAATATTAAAACATCTAGATATTCCTAAATAATCAGGAGTTTGATAAGCTTTTATATTAGATATTTCAATATCTTCAATTATTGTATCTTTAATATTAGCATCTACTTTTTCACATAAGATATTCCAATAAGATGGTATTTCTCCTTTATATGTTTTTGGAATTTTACAATTAGAATAATTTGGATTCCAATTTAGGTAAAAATGAAATAAATATTTAACATTAATCATTTCTAAATTTTTTACAATAATATTTTTTATATAACCTTTTCTTGTTTTTGTTGATTTAATTCTAAATCCACAATCAGTTCCTTCATATTTAATATTATTTATATTAACATTATATATACCACCAGAAAGCTCACTTCCTAATGTAATTCCAAAGCCTGATAATATTTCACAATTATGAATATTAATATCATGGCTTGGAATATTAACCCTTATTCCATCAGCATCTCTTCCAGATTTAATACAAATAGAATCATCATTTACAGCTAAAGTGCAATTTTTAACTTCAACATTATAGCTAGAATCAATATTAATTCCATCTGTTGAAGGTGATCTATAATCATCTGAATTAATATGAATATTATCTACAATAATATCATTTGAATATAAAATATGCACATTCCAAAATCCAGAATCAATAGATTTTATATTTCTTAAAATAATATTAGAAGAATTTGAAATTAAAACATTTCTTGTTCTTTTACAATCATAATCACAAGCAAATCTTAATCCTAATTTATCATATTTTTGGCGCATACCGCCATTCATATCTTTTCCCCAATATTTATTCCACCAATAAGGTCCAGAGCCATTTATAGCCCCTTCTCCTTCTATTGTAACATTTTTAGCATCTATTACATTAATAATACCAACATACCAAGGCATTTCTATACCTGCTACTCTAGTATTTAATATTGGATATTCATTTTCATCTGTTGTTGCTATTAAAATAGCATCTTTTGCTAGCTCTAAAATTGTATTGCTTCTAACAAATAAAGATGAAACTAAATAAATTCCTGCATCAATAATTATTTTTTTTCCTTCTGCCATATCAAACAATTTTTGAATTTCTTTTGTAACTATTGATGTTCCCTTATTATCAATATTAAAATCTTTTGTTCTAATTTCTTCCATATGATGCCCCTTTGCTTCATTTTTAATTATATCATAAAATTATTAAATTAAAGAATTTTATATAATTTTAATTATATAATTATTAAAATTAAAAAGAGGTTTGACCTCTTTTTATTCTATAACTTTATATCCAGCATTTTCAATTTTATTTATTATTAATTCTTTATCAATTGAATCATTATAAGAAATTATTACATTCTTATTTTCTAATGAAGCTTTTGCTTTAATAACATTTGGAACATCTTTTAATGCATCTTCTACCTTTGCAACACATTTTTTACAGCCCATTCCTTCAATATTAATAATTATTTTTTCCATGTTTTCACCTTTGCTTTATATCCTTCCTTTTTTATATTTTCTATTATTTTATTAACATCAATATTATCATTATATTCTATTATAGCATTTTTATTTTCTAATGATACTTTTGCACTAATAACATTATCAAATTTTAATATTGCTTTTTCAACATGATTAACGCATTTATCACACATCATACCTTTTATTTTTAATTCTAAATTCATATAATTATTAATTTCATCATATTTTTCTATTTTAAATAGATTAATTGTTAATGCATTTAAAACAACTGATAAAGAAGATATTGACATAGCTATAGCTCCTATCATAGGACTTATTTTAAATCCATTTATATAATATAAAATCCCTGTTGCTAAAAATACGCAAATTAAATTATAAAAAAATGCCCAAAACAATCCAGTTTTAATTGTTGTTAATGTCCTTTTTGATAATCTTATTACATTTGATATATCCATTAAATCATTATGAAGTAAAACAACATCTGATGCATTTATTGCAACATCTGATGCATTTCCTAATGATATAGCTATATCTGATTCAGCAAATGCAATAGCATCATTTACTCCATCTCCTACCATTGCAACATAATTATTTTGATTTTTTAAATCTTTTATTACATTTCCTTTATCAATTGGTTTAACCTCAGCTATTACATCTTTTATACCAACCTCTAATGCTATTTTTCTTGAAACATCATAATTATCTCCTGACAGCATAATAGTTTTAATTCCTAATTTATTTATTTTTTCAATTGCTTTTTTACTATTTTTCTTTAAAACATCCTTTAAAGCTAAAATACCTTTAACATCATAATTTTTTAAAACAATTAAAACAGTTTTACCATCACTAGATAATTTTTTTACTAATTCACTTATTTTATCCTTTGAAATATTAAAATCATCTAAATATTTAATATTTCCTATGAAATAATTATCATTTCCAATTTTTGCTTCTATTCCAATTCCTTCTAAATTTATGATTTTATCTATCTTTAATAAATTAGAATGATTACAATATTCTATTAAGGATTTTGCTAAAGGATGATTAGATGAATTTTCAATAGAATATATTATAGATTTTAAATCAATATGATCATCTAATTGAATAAAATCTGTAACTTCAGGTTTTCCTATAGTAATTGTCCCTGTTTTATCAAAAACAATAGTATCAATTTTAGATGTATTTTCTAAAATTTCAGCATTTTTTATTAATAAACCATTAGCTGCACCTTTACCTGTTGATACCATTATAGCAACAGGTGATGCTATTCCTAAAGCGCAAGGACATGCTATAACTAATACAGTTATTGCAAAATTTAATGCTAATTCTAAGGATGCTAAATCTGTAAAAAAGCTTAATATTAAATTTATTATAAATGTTAATAAAGAAATTATTAAAATTAAAGGTACAAATATCCTTGATATTTTATCTGCCAATTTAGAAATAGGAGCTTTACTATTAGATGCTTCTTCAACTAATTTAATAATTGTATTTATTGAGCTATCTTCACCTACTTTTGTTGCTTTTAATTTAATAAATCCATTTTCTATTGTTGTTGATGAATAACAAAAATCTCCAACCTTTTTAAATATAGGAATTGCTTCTCCTGTTATATTAGACTCATTAATTGATGCTTCTCCTTCAACAATAATTCCATCAACAGCAATTGCATCTCCTTTTCTAATAATTAAAATATCATCTATTAAAACTTCTTCAACAGCTATATTTTTTTCTTCATTATCTCTAATTACATTTGCTTTTTTTGGAGCAAGATTAATTAATGAATCAATTGCCTTAGTAGTTTTTTTCTTAGATATATTTTCTAAATATTTTCCTAATGAAACAAATGTTAAAATCATTCCACATGCTTCAAAATATAAATTCATATGATATGTATTAATAAAATCAAAACCTTTAATATTACCAATTGATACTAAATAATATCCATAAGAAATCATAAAAATAGATATAATTCCATATAATAATGAAGCAAAGCTTCCAATAGCTATTAATGTATCCATATTAGGTGATCTTTTAAATAATCTTTTAAAACCATTTATAAAATATTTTTTATTAATATAACAAATTGGTAAAACTAATATAAATTGAATTAAAGCGAAGCCCATTTTATTATCATTCATATTAAATATTTTAGGAAGAGGAAATCCAAACATCATATTTCCCATTGAAACATACATTAATAATAATAAAAATATAAAAGATATTATCAACTCTTTTAATGAATTATCCTTTTTAATTTCTTGTTTTTTATAATCATTATGTATTTTAGCACCATATCCAGATGCTTTAACTGATTCAATAATATCTGATTCATTTATTTTTTCATCATCAAATAAAACATCTAAATTATTATTTAATAAATTTACATTTGCTTTTTTTACACCATTTAATTTTGATGCTGCTTTTTCAACATGTGCCTGACATGCAGCACAAGTCATACCATCAATATCAAATCTTACTTTTTTCATTATTGAAACCTCTTAAATAAATCAACAATTTCATCAATGACTTCATAATTTCCTGAATTAATATTTTCAATCAAACAGCTATGCATATGCTTATCTAAAATTAAATTAGCAAGAGATTTTATTGATTTATCAACTGCTGATAATTGAATTAAAATATCATCACAATATCTATCATTTAAAACCATTTCTTTTATTCCATTCATTTGACCACAAATTTTATTCATTCTAGAAATAATTTGTTTTTTTTCTTCATCTGTTCTTATTTTAATTTTATTTTCATTTTTACAACAACAATCCATAATATACCTCTTTTTACATCATTATATACCCTAGTGGGGTATATGTCAATGATTAAAAAAGGCTAATTAAAAGCCTTTAGGTAATCAATAACTTCAAATAAATCATTAAAAATTTTTTCACAATTTTTAATACAAAATTCATTTGGTTCTATTAAATCTTTAACCATAATAGGTATAAAACCACCATTAAAAGCAGCTTCAATACCATTTATAGAATCCTCTAAAACTATAATATTATTAGAATTTATATTAAAATTTTTAGAAACTAAATTAAAAATTAATGGATTTGGTTTGCTGTTTTTTCCAACATCATCTGCACAAACAATATAATCAAACATATCTAAATTTAAATTTTTAATTTTAAAAATTTTTTCAATTCTTAATTTATCACTTGATGTTGCAAGTGCAATTTTATAATTATTATTTTTTAAATAATAAATTAATTCTAAAAAGCCTTTTTTTATTTCAAATGATCCTTTTTCTATTTCTGAATTTACATATTCTTTAATGGTTTTTCTATATTCATCTACATCTAAACTTAAAAAAATCTTTTTTAATTCTTCTTTTATTTCATCCTCACTTTTACCACAAAAAGATTCTCTTAATTTAGGATCAAATTCTATTCCATATAATTTATTTATTTTTATATCTGCTTCTTTCCAAATATTTTCGGTGTTAAAAATAACACCATCCATATCAAAAATTACTGCTTTTATCATATTTTATTTACTTTCTAATTCTAAATTGGCATCTGCATTTAATTTTAAATCAGCTAATGTTTTATCCTTTTGATATTGATAATATGCTGCTGTAGCTATCATTGCAGCATTATCTGTACAATATTTAATAGATGGAATTGAAATATTAAATCCTACTCCTTCTTTATTAAAACGCTCTTTTAATCCTTTATTTGCAGATACGCCGCCTGCAACTATAATATTATTAACATTTCTTTCTTTTGCCAAAGCCAATGTTTTATTAACCAATACCTCTGTTACAGAATCTTGAAATGATGCACATAAATTTTGAACATTTACTTCTTCGCCTCTTTGTTTTAAATTATGTGCTAAATTAATAACAGAGCTTTTTAAACCTGAAAAAGAAAAATTATAGCTTCCATCTTCTAAATATACTCTTGGCAAATGATATGTATCATTTCCTTCATGAGCTAATTTATCAACATATGGTCCTCCAGGATAAGGAAGGCCTACAACTCTTGCAACTTTATCATAAGCTTCTCCTACTGCATCATCTAATGTTTCACCAATTATTTCAAATGAGAAATGCTCTTTCATATAAATTAATTCTGTATTTCCACCTGAAACTAATAAAGCAATACAAGGAAATTTCATTTCATGCTCAATTGCATTTGCATATATATGTCCTGCTAAATGATGAACGGCTATTAAAGGTTTATTATAAATCATTGAGAATGTTTTAGCAGCATTAACACCAACAAGTAAAGATCCTATCAATCCTGGGCCTTCTGTTACTGCAACTAAATCTATTTCTTCAGGCTTAACATTAGCAATTTTAAATGCTTCTTCAAAAACCATTGATATTTGATAAACATGATGACGTGATGCAACCTCAGGGACTACACCACCAAATTTTTCATGTATTTTAATTTGAGAATTTATTACATTTGATAAAACCTCCTTACCATCTCTTACAATAGCAACAGAAGTTTCATCACAGCTAGATTCAACACCTAAAACTAACATTTTAATCCCTCCTAATATCTTTAAAATCAACTCTTAAAACTTTATTTAAATCAAGAGGATTCATTTCTATTTGAAGTCCTATTTTTCCACCAGAAAAAATAATTTTTTCATTTTCTATAGCTTTTTTATCAACAATTGTTGGAAAAACTTTTTTCATACCAATAGGACTACATCCTCCTCTTACATAACCAGTAAGAGGTAATAATTCTTTTAATGAAACCATTTCTAATGATTTTACATTAAATTCTTTTGCTGCCTTTTTTAAATCTATTTCATCTTCTACATTAACAACACATACATGATATTTTTTTAAATTATCAACACATACTAAAGTTTTAAAAACAAATTTAGGATTCTCATTTAATAAATTAGCAACAGTAATTCCATCAACTGCACAATCATTATGTGGATATTCATATACATTATATTTTATTTTTTTACTATCAAGTATGCGCATCGCATTTGTTTTTTCCATAAATATCACCTATTTTAAATATGTATAAAATTTTTGGCATATTGTAAAGCCCATATCTAAATACATATATTTAACTGTATCATTTAAATCAGCAACTAAAATTACTTCTTTAATTCCAATTTTTTTATAATAATCTATTATATAACTAAATAAAGAACTACAATAACCTTTATGTCTATAATTTTCTTTAACTAAAACATTTTCTATAAATATAGAATCTTTATATTTAAATACAAATAAATTTGCTACTAATTTATTATCATTATAAATTCCAAAATAATCTAATTTATTATTTAAAAAATTATCTTTAAATCTATTAGCATTGCCTAATGCAAATTCTTCTCCAAATTCTAAACAATCATTATATATAAATTCAAATAAAAGATTTGAATCTTTTTCATTTAATTTATTAACAATATGATTATTGTTTTTTAAAGGATTTAGTCCATAAATAGATGAATGCATATATATTAATGATTCTTTTTCATATTTATAATCTAATAATTTATCAATTTCATATTCTGAAAAAATCATTAAATATGGTCTAAATTGTTTTTGCTTAATTATATCTATTATTTCCTTTTTTGGATTTAAAATTTTAAAATAATTATTGTAATATTTATCCTTTTGAATATCATCATAATATTTTATATAAGAATCAAAGGATTCTTTTTTTACATCTTGTAAAACATATAAATCATATATATCAGCACAAGTTATTAAATTATGATTCAAAACTAATGCATCATGTCCATTTTTATAATATTTTTTTCTTATATTAATTAATTCAAAACCAAATTTTTTATATAAATTAATTGCTTTTAAATTATCTGAATCAACCTCTAATATCATTGATTTAGCATTTAATTGATAAAAATAATTATCAATATAAATTAAAAGATTAGTTCCATATCCTTTATTTTGATATGATGGTTCTACACAAAAATTTAAAATTTCAACTATATTACCATCAAACATTGTAGAAATATAACCTATTATATTTTCATTTTCTTCAAAAACAAAAAAATATGACATTTCATTTTTTAAAGCTTCATTTAAAATATTAACGCCTAAAGATGTATTTAAGGTTTTATTTTCTAATTCAATTATTTTATAAATATCATCTTCTTTTAATTGCCTAATCATTTTAAATTCCTTTCAGCTTCAGTTTCCCTTAAATAATTAGGAACTAAAAGATGTGGCTCTTCTACTAATTTAGCTTTTTTTATTACATAATTAGCATCAACTTTAAATGAATTTTCATCAATTTTTTTACCATCAAATGTATCTAAATATTCATATGAATACATTCCTTCATCTAAAATTGGTAAATCATTTTTTAAATCATAAACGAAAGAAAAAGCATTCCCTCTTCTAGCATCTATTGATGCTTTTACTAAATCTTTTTCACCTGATGCCATTAATAATAAAGTTGAAATTGTATATAATTTTACATTAGCAAAAACAGCTATCATTTTTGCAACAGTAACAGCCATTCTAACGCCAGTATAAGAACCAGGACCATATCCAACTATAATTTTATCTAATTTAAATGCATCAATATTTTCTGATTTTAATGCCTCATCAACCATATATACAATATTTTTAGCATGATCATTTTTACCTTCGAAATATTTTTCATAGACTACTTTTTCATCTTTTACTAAACTTATATATAAAATTTTTGTTGAAGAATCTAAAATTAAATCATACATTATAGTTCACCTACAATCTTTTTATATCTATCGCCTACAGCATCTACTAAAATTTCTCTTTCATCAAGACCTATTATTTTAAAATTAATACTAATATATTCATTAGGCATTAATTCTTCAACTTGAAAAGGCCATTCTATAACACATACACCATCAGTTTCAATATATTCTTCTAAATCAAAATCATTATTTAATCCATTTAATCTATATAAATCTAAATGATATAAATCAGATTTTATTCCTTTATAAGTCTTAACAATAGTAAAAGTAGGTGAATTAATTATTTTATTAACACCTAAAGCTTTACCTATACCTTTAGTTAATGTTGTTTTACCACCTGATAAATCACCGATTAATAAAACAACATCACCTTTATTTAAAAATTTTCCAATTTGTTCACCTATTTTTATAGTTTCTAAACTTGAATTTGTTATAAATTTTTTCACAAAAATCACCTTACACATTATATCATTAAAACAAAAAAAAATAAATTATATCATAACAATAAAAAAAGTCTTGAACCATTAAAATATAATTCAAGGCTTTATTATAATTTAAAAAGATAAAATTTTTTCTTTTTCAGGAGGTAATAGCATTGCCTTTGTTGCTTCAAGCATTACAACCTCTTCTTTAGCAATTTTAGAATAAGATTTAATTACTTTTGCTGTTATTCTAATATAATCACCAATAAAAAATTCTGTTCCTTTTGGGAGAATTAATTCATATCCTAAAAACTGTACATCAGCAGCACAGCATGTCATTACTTGATGACCAACAACTAAAGTTTCTTTGTTCTTGTCAGTAACAAAAACATCTAATGTAAAGGTCTTCCCTAAATATTTATCTGTTTTATCAAAAACTTCAATATACCAAGTTGGATAATCAATTTCTTTTAATATTATATTATCAGAATTAATATCATATGGTAAGTCCTCATCTAATGTTAAAGATAATTGACCATTTGCACCTTCAAATGCAATTTGAGCCTGTGGATTCATAATTCTAATCCATCTTCTATATTGGCTCAATTCTTTATTTCCATCTGCACGATTAAATATTACTAAGCTTGAATCCTTAACCATTTGCTGAAACACTTGACGCATATTTTGAAAATATACATTAAATGTAGTTGCATCAATCATAGTAATTTGTTGATAAATTGCCATATAAGGTGGAAATTCTTGTTCATCCCAATTGAAAAAGGAATTATATTCAATAACATATTGATCTGCCATATAATGTTTATCAAGCTTTTTAAAATAATCAACTGAAAAATCTTCTTGCTTTTCAATATATTCTATATGAACACCATATTTTTCACACCATTTTTCATCATATTCAATTTCGCCTTGTTCACATGCTATAACAACCGTAGTATTATTTTGATAATTTCCATTATTTTCTATTATCTCTTTTATAATAGTTGTTTTACCACTATCCAAGAAACCATTTAAAACAAATACAGGTACTTCCTTCATTTAATTCATTCCCTTAAAATAATTTTTTAATTTCATTCTCATCAATTTTAGAACCAATAACAACAATCTTTCCAGTAGGAATAGCTTTTGCTGAATCAAATGTTACTTCATCTGGTGTTAAATTAAATGTATGCCAAATACCATTAGTATCTGATATTATTCCTTTAGCTCTAACAATAATACCATATTTACCTTTTGACATATCATCTAATATATTTTTTAAATTATTAATATCATATTTTTTAACTGTTTCAATTCCTATAGATGTAAAAACCTCATCTGCATGATGATGGTGATGCTCATGGTCATGATGATGACATTCACATTCTTCCTCATCGCATTCATCTTCATCATGGTGGTGATGTTCATGGTCGTGATGATGACATTCACATTCTGGATCATTGCATTCATCTTCATCATGGTGATGATGTTCATGGTCGTGATGATGACATTCACATTCTTCATCATCGCATTCATCTTCATCATGGTGGTGATGCTCATGGTCATGATGATGACATTCACATTCTTCATCATCACATTCATCTTCATTATGATTTTTTACATCTTCAGTTAATAAATTAACATCAAAGCCTTCATAAGCCTTTAATAATTCTTCATCACTTAAATTTGAAATTGGTGTTGTTACTACAATACAATTTTTATTATGTTTTCTAATTATTTCTAATGCAGTTTGGGCATTTTCTTCTTTACAAATATCCATTCTACTTAAAATAACTGTTTGAGCATTTTCTATTTGATCAACAAAAAATTCACCAAAATTTTTATCATACATTTTAGCTTTTTTAGCATCAACCATACATACTAAAGAATTAATTGTATCTGCAAGACCTGCAGATTGAATTGCTTTAACAATATCAGATAATTTTCCAACACCTGATGGTTCAATTAAAATTCTATCTGGATTAAATTTATTAATAACCTCATTCAATGATTTAGAAAAATCACCAACCAAAGAACAACAAATACATCCTTGTGATAATTCTTTTATTTCAATTTTTGAATCAGTTAATAAATCTGAATCGATTGATACTGCACCATATTCATTTTCAATCAAAACAACTTTTTCACCATTTAAACCAGTATCTAATAATCTTTTTATAAAAGTAGTTTTTCCAGAACCCAAAAAACCAGAAATTACATCAATTTTTAACATAAAATTACATCCTTTCATTTCAATATAATTATTATATATCACGATATAAATTTAAACAAGCATCAATAAATCATTAATCTGTAACATCATTATCAATAACAATGTCAAATTCATAATTAGAATACATATTTTTTAATTCTTTTTTTAATTCATCTATTATTTTAATTCTATCTTTACATTTAAAATCAAAAACTAAATCAAAAGAAATTCTATTATCATTTATATAAAAGCCATGAATTTCTAAAATATCTTCATATTGCGTAATTATTGTTTGTATATAATTTTTAATTTTAATTGTTTCAAGCGATATATCATTAGTAGCATATATTCCAATAGTTAAAATAATTCCAGTTTTTAAAAAAATATCTTCTGTTATTTTTCTTGTCAAAGAATGTATTTCTGCAGCAGTCATTTTATCATCAACTTCTATATGAGCAGAACCTATTGTCTTTGTTGGACCATATTCATGTAACATTAAATCATAAGTTCCAATTACTTCATCATAGCTATTAATAATATCTTTAATTTTTTTAGAAACATTTGCATCAACTCTATTACCAATAATATCCTTAATGGCATCAACCATTATTTCAACACCAGCTTTAAATATCAAAATAGAAATAATACAACCAATATATCCTTCAAAATTAAAACCACCTAACATTACCACCAATCCTGCAATTAATGTACCTAATGTTAAAAAAGCATCCATTAATGAATCAGTTGATGTTGCTAATAAATTTTGAGAATTTAATTTTTTTCCTTCTATTTTTGTAAAAATAGAATAAGCAATTTTAAGAATAACAGCTATAAAAATAATAATTAAAGAATAATATGTATAATTTATATCATTTGGTGAAATAATTTTTTCTATTGCTTCTTTTAAAGATATTGCACCAATAGATATGATAATTACAGCCATTATTTGACTTGTTACGTATTCAATTCTTCCATAACCAAATGGATGCTTTTTATTTGGAGCTTTAGTAGATAAAGCTGTACCTAAAATTGTAATTATTTGTGATACAGCATCACTTAAGTTATTGATGGCATCCAATATAATTGAAACAGCTCCAACAAAAATTCCTACAATAATTTTTATTATTGTAAGAAAAATATTCATTATTATACCAATGACGCTTACTTTAATTATTTTATTTGCTCTATCATTCATATAAAATACCTTCTAAAATTAAAAGGGCTATATAGCCCCATTTTTTTATTTTATTTTCCTGCTTGTTGACGCTTACGAGCTTCATATGCTTCTCTAAGCATTTTTATATTACGTAAGCATTCTGCAACCTTAGGTCCATTACCAATTGCTTTATAATAAGTCATAGCAACAGCATAATTTCTTCTTAATAATAATTTATCTGCTTGTTCTTGTAATTTTTCTTTTGCTAAAGCTTTTGAATTTTCAGAAGTTGTTTTAGATTCTAAAACTTGACAATAAATATCAAATGCTTCTCTTGTTCTTCTCATTTTTGAATCATATGCCCAAGATGTTTCATATAAGAAACCTAAATTATATAATGCATCAGGGCTACCATTTTCAATTGCTAATTTTAAATATTTTTCTGCAAATTCAAGATTTCTAGTTTGTGTATATAAATAACCTAAATTATTACAAATTTCAGCTTGAGATCCAGAATTAGCTCCTGGCAAACAAATTGAATAATAATTTATTGCTTTATCTGAATCCATTAAAGTAGAATATGCAGTAGCAATTTTTTCTTTAACTTGTAAATCATTCATTTTGAAAACTTTTAATAATAAGCATAACGACCATACATAATTTCCATTATTGTAATCATTAAATGCTTCTTTTCTTTTTCTTCCCCTATTAAATGCATTAACTCTAGCATCAAATCCACCAACCATTATGCAGCAAATATCATTACATAATGCTTCAATTGGATAACCTTCTTTAATTTCTATTTCATTATAAGTGTATTTATTTTGATATGTTGATTTTTGTAAAAATGCAGCAACAGTTTGACAACGATTATCAGCTCTAACTATTTCTCTTAAATAATATCTATAATCAAAATCTTCAGAAATATGAAGAATTATCAAACATGCACTCTTTTTAATATCATATAAAATTTCTTTTTGTTTTAAGTCATGTTTTTCAAAAAGATGAACATCAACATGCTTTTCAGCAAATTCATCAGCTAATTGATTAGCTATTTCTTCATCTTCTGGTAAATAAACTAAAGTAACATATTTCTCCATATGGAAATCCTCCAAATTTATAAATTATACTAACCGTATTTCTTAAAATTATTATAGCATAAAAATATTTTTCTTTTCAATATCAAAAAAGCCATTTTTCTTGCTATAATATGGATTTTTTTATTCTTTTTAATATAATTTATATTATTTTATTGTACGTACAATATGGAAACATTGCCTAAATTAACCTCATCTAAATTATCTGAAAATTCTATTATAACAAAACTATATCCATAAACAGCGATACTTGCTAATCCTGTAGAATATCTATTAAAAACTAATTCTAAATTATTATTTCCATCTAAATTCATTAATACAAAATCAAAATAATTACTTGGAGATGGTAATTCCATAAATACAATAGCTATTGAATTATTATTAAAAAATTCATCAT
>CAJOQR010000046.1 GCA_905236965.1 uncultured Acholeplasmatales bacterium
ACTATTCCATCTAATTCATCACCTATTTTAACATCTTTAAAATGAATGATTGATTTATATAATTCTTCTTTTTTAGCATCAATATCTTCAATTAAAGAAAGTGATAATTTATGATTTTCATAATCTATATCATAAACATAACATTCAATATCTTGACCTTCTTTTAATATTGAATTAGGGTTTTCTATTTTATTTAAGCTCATCCTTGATATATGTAGTAGGCCATTATATTTTAAATTACAATCAATGAAAGCACCAAAATCTACAATTGATTTTACTTTTCCAATTAATTTTTCGCCTTTTTTTACATCAGAAAAATCTTTATAATATACTTTTTCTTCATGTAATGATTTTTTAATTAATTCATTTTTATCATATAAATCAATATCTTTAATCATAGATAATTCAAGCTTATGTTTTTCATAATCAATTCTAATTACATATACATGAACAGAATCTCCTACTGCTAAAACATCAGTTGGGTGATTAATTTTTTTCAAGCTCATTTTTGATACATGAATTAAACCATCATATTTTACACCACAATCAACAAATGCGCCAAAATCTACAACATTTCTTACAGTACCATCTAATTCATCACCTATTTTAATGTCTTCAAAATGCATTATATCACTTCTTAATTTTAATCCATCATATGAATCTCTAATATCTCTTAAAGGGGCTTTAAATGCATCAATAATATCATCTAAGGTATATAAATCAATATCTAAATTCTTTGATATTTCATTTTTATCTATATTATTTAATTTTTCTTTTAATGTATCAGATCCTAAATCATCAACTGTATTATTTAAATAATCTAGCAATTTTAATGCTTTATCATAGCTTTCAGGATGTATAGGAGTCATATCAAGCTTATTTTTACCTTCTAAAACTCTTAAAAAGCCAACACATTGTTCATATGTTTTAGGGCCTAATTTAGCTACATTTTTTAATTCTTCTCTTGAATTAAATTTACCATTTTTTTCACGATAATCAATTATATTTTTAGATGTTGCTTTAGATAAGCCTGAAACATATGAAAGCAATGATACAGAAGCTGTATTTAAATTAACACCAACTTGATTTACAGCATCACTTACAACATCATCTAGGCTTTTGCTTAATTTATTTTCAGCAACATCGTGCTGATATTGACCAACACCAATTGATTTAGGATCAATTTTAACAAGCTCAGCAAGTGGATCTTGAATACGTCTTGCGATAGATATTGCTGATCTTTGTTCAACATGTAAATCAGGAAATTCTTCTATTCCTAAAGGTGAAGCTGAATAAACAGATGCACCAGCTTCACTTACTATAACATATTTTGTATCTAAGTTATTTTCTTTTATTACCTCTGCAATAAAGCTTTCTGTTTCTCTAGATGCTGTACCATTACCTATTGCAATAATTTCAACATTATATTTATTAATTAAATCAACAATAGTCTTTTTTGATTTTGAAATTAATTCTTCATTAACAGCTTCTCCTTTTGTTTTTTCATTAGGATATATTACTCCTATTTCTAATACATTTGATGCAGGAGAAATAACTGCTAATTTACAGCCAGTTCTAAAGGCAGGATCAACACCTAAAACAACATGGCCTTTCATTGGTGGCTGCATTAAAAGATTTTTTAAATTCAAAGAAAATATATTTATTGCTTGCGCTTCAGCTTCTTCATTTTTAATATTTCTAATTTCTCTTGAAATTGCAGGTGAAATTAATCTTTTATATGAATCAGCAATAGATAATTGAATTTCATCTTTAAAAATTGTATCTTCACCTTTTATAATTTCTTTTTCTAAATAAGATAAGTCATATTCTTGATCTAATAATAAATTAACGCTAATAACATTTTCATCTTCAGCTCTATTAATAGCTAACATTCTATGAGGCTTTATTTTATTTATTTGTTCTTTTGAATCATAATAATTTTTATATTTTTCTTCTTTATCTAAATCATTATTTTTCTTCTTTGTAACAATAAAGCCATTGTTTAATGCATGCTCTCTTATTTCTTTTCTATAATTTGCATTATCAGATATTATTTCTGCAATTATATATAAAGCTTGTTGATATGCAAATGCTCTATCCTTTACATTTTCATTTAAATAAGGTTCAACAATTAAATCTTTATCTCCGCTTAAAGGAAGTGTTAACATATATAAGGCAAGTGGTTCTAAGCCTAAGGCAATAGCTTCACTAGCTTTTGTTTTTTTCTTTTCTTTAAATGGACGATATAAATCTTCTATTTCAATTAATTTTGTAGCATTATCTATTTCTAATTTTAATTCTTCTGTTAAAAGACCTTTTTCATCTATTAATCTTTTAACATCTTCTTTTCTTTTTAATAAATTAACGCCATATTCATATTCTTTAGCGATTTCTCTAATTTGTTCTTCATCAAGTCCACCTGTTGCTTCTTTACGATATCTTGCTATAAATGCTACAGTTTTATCATCTTTTAGCATATCTAATACAGCATTAGCTTGTGATGGCTTAATATTTAAATTTTTACATAATTCTAAAATTACATTATCATTCATTTCCATTTTTTTCTCCCTTTAATAAAATAAGGTCTCAAAAGAGACCTTATCTTAATTATTTATCCTTACCTAAATAATTTTTAATAAAAATTGTTATTCTATTAAATAAAGTATTATTAATATATGCCTCTGTTAATCCATTTTCTTCTATATTATTAGATGAAATATAAATATCTTTATCTTCTAATGTATTGTCATATTCATATGCATTATAGCTATCTTTAAATTCACCATTTTCAATATAGATTAGCATTGGATTATATGTTGATGAATCATCTGTATATAAGCTTCCAAATAATGATTCTGTATAAGCATTTACATTCCATGAATATTTAGTATCAACAATAAATAATTCAACATTATTTCCGGCTTCTTTTGCTTGATTAATATTTTTTTGTAAATCAATCATTCTATTATATAAGTTTTGATCTTCTTCTTTATAATTATCTTCATCATCATCTTTAGATGGATAAAAACTAGAAGAATTATAAACTAAAACAAAAATATAATCTATTTCTATTTGTTCACCTTGAGGATTATTAAAATCAGAATTTGCATAATTACTTATTCCATTATATGAAGCATATTTAAATTCAACATCTTCACAGCTTCTAAAATAATCAATATCTTCATCTTCTTTATTATTAAAATATATAATCAATCCAACAACAACACCAATTATAATAATTAATGCTAATATTGAACTGCATAAAATCCAAAATTTCTTTGACCATAAAAATCTTCCATTTTTATCTTTTAAAGCTTTGGAATTACGTCCACCAACTCTTTTAATACGTGCCAATTTCAATCATCTCCTAAAATTCGACTGCTATTTAATTTTATCATAAATAAATATCATATACAACAAAATTTTAATCCTTTTTAGCGTAGTCTAAAGCTATTTCTTTAAGCTTTCTAAATCTATGATTTAGACCTGATTTAGTTAGCTTAGGATCATATTCATCATGTATTATATCCAATAATTGTGATAAAGAATGCTCAGGATGTTCTTTTCTAACTTTCATAACCATTAATAATTTAGGATCCATTTCAGATAAAGGATAATTATATTCTAAATATTTAATATATTTTAATTGCTCTTCTGCAGAAGCATTTGTTTTATATTGATTAGCTATATCTAAATTTATACTTCTTTTCGCATTTGCTTTAATTTCTTTTGTAATTAAAATATCTTGATAATAATTCATTGTAGCTGTAGCACCTAAACGATATAATAAATCAGCTATAGATTCTCTTTTTTTAATATAACAAACTGTATATGTCTTTCTTTTAGTTACTCTAGCATTAAGCTCAAATTCATTCATAATTTTTTGAATGAATATAATTTCTTTAGTATTTGTTGATGATATTTCTAAATGACCATTTTTAGATTTAGGGTCATTTACAGATCCTCTTGATAAAAAAGCACCACGTAAATAAGATGCCATATATTCTTCATCTGAAAATATTTCATCCTTTTCTTTTGATGAATCTTTAGCAAGATTCATATCTTCAATTATTTTATTTGCACCTATAATTGATGCTCTATATGTTATAGAATTATCAAATCTTTCAATTTTTCTTTGTTCTATTTCATATTCAAATTCATATAATTTTTTTAAATTCTTTATTAAATATGTAACAATACTTAAATTATTTGAAGAAAAATTTAATTTCAATGGCTTTGAAATAACGATTTCTCCTGAAAATCTAAGCATAGCCTCTAATGTTAATTTCAAAGCTTTTGAATCAATATTATTAAATTTTAATATATCTTCTTTAACATTAGTTGAAAAGCTCATATGCTACTCCACACATATTTTTAAAATATCATCCAACTTTTTTATTGTAAAATCTGGTGATTCATCAATAATTTTATCTGGTTCTAATGAAAATAAGCATCCACATGTTTTAATATTAGCATTTTTGCCAGCAATTATATCATTTTTAGTATCACCAACATATAATGCATTTTTACTTTCAAGCTCTTTTATTGCTAATAATATTCCATCTGGTGCAGGCTTTGGATTTTTTACCTCATCACAGCCTATAATTATATTCATATAATCTTTTACGTCAATGATTTCTAATCCATGTATGACTAAATCTGTTTTTTTAGATGAAACAACTCCAAGCATATATCCTTTTTTATGTAATGTTTTAATTAATGGTTTAGCTCCAAAAATTGGTTTAACCATATCATCATGATTTGAAATATTAAATTCTCTATATGTTTTTATCATTTCATCAATCTCATTTTGATCGTTTGAATATCTTGAAAAAGATTGTTGTAATGTTGGACCAAAAAAAGAATTTAGTTCTTCATCTGTTAATTGATATCCAGGCCTATGAACTTCAAATGTGTGAACAAAGCTTGAAAATATCAAATTTTTAGAATCTAAAATCGTACCATCTAAATCAAATAAAATAGTATCAAATTTATTTTCAGCAACTTCTTTTATTATATCTTGATAATATCTTTTAGGCCCATAAAATCTTTTTAAAATTAAAAAAGCTATGCCTATTACAATAAATAAAATACTTACTAAAATTGAAATATGTATTCCACCAAGCATTAAAACTTCTTCAGCACCACTGTTGCTTCTTAATGATTCAGTAAAAATTCTAACAATACCATACCATACTAAATAAAATCCTATTAAATCGCCGCTTTGAAGTTTTTTAAATTTTCTTCTTAGAACTAAAATTATAATAAAACCAATTAAATTAAAAATAGATTCATATAAAAATGTAGGATGACGATATGCACCATTTATATACATGTTTTGGGCAAGCCATGGAAACCATGTAATTGTTGATGGATTATTAATAATAGGTCCATACAATTCATGATTACAAAAATTTCCCCATCTTCCACATACTTGTCCTATCAAAAAGCCAGGTGCTACTATATCAAAAATAGCATATAAAGGTATTTTCCTTACCCTACAATAAATATAAACTGTTATTAAAGCAGAAATAATACCACCTTGTATTGCAAGACCAGATAAACCAGACCCATCAAGTCCTAATATTTTTTTTAATGTCCATCCATCACCTAGATTAAATAAAACATACCATAATCTTGTCCCTATCAATGCAATAGGCACTGTAATTATTACACCTGTATATACAATATCAGAAGGAATTCCTAATTTTTTTCCTTCTTTAACACCCATAACAACCGCAATTATTACTCCAATTAAAATACATATTGCATACCAACGTATTTCTACATTACCAATTTTAAAGCTAGGGTCTATCCATAAATTAGAATTAACGCCCATATTATTCTTCCCCTTTTAGAGCTTTTTCATCAACTTTTGCTATAAATTCTTTAGCAGCAAAATGACCTAATATTTTTAATTTTTCATTCATAGCTGCACTTTCTACTAATAAAGATACTGATCTACCAGCTAAAACAGGAATTGTAACTTTTGTAATTTCTGTATTAAAATATTTAATCTTTTTATTTTCAAGTCCTAATCTATCATAATATTTTTCTTCATCCCAGTTTTCTAATTCAACAACTAATTTAATAGTTTTTCTATCACGATAAGAAGCCGCACCAAACATTGTTACAACATCAACAATACCTATACCTCTTATTTCCATATATCTTTTTAAAATATCTGGTGCTGTACCTATTAAATTGCCTGGTTCATGCTCTATGATTTCAACTAAATCATCGGCTATTAGCTGATGACCTCTTTTTATTAAATCAAGTGCTGTTTCTGATTTACCTATTCCACTTTTACCTATTATTAATGTTCCCATTCCATTAATATCAATAAGTGTTCCGTGAACAGATAATCTTTCAGCTAATTTATATTGTAGATATGTAAATAATTTAGATGAGGTTTGTGTTGTTCTTAAATTTGATTTAAAAACACAAATATTATATTTTTCAGCAAATTCTAAAAACATATTAGAAACATCAACGTTTTTAGTAAAAACTAAACATCTAGGCTTTAATGAAAAAATTTTTTCAACATTTTTTCTTTGAGTATTTTCATCTAAAGAAGATAAAAAATCAAAATCCTTAGAACCAATTAAAACAATTCTACCACTTTCAAAATAATCAAAATACCCTGCAAATTCTAATCCTGGCCTTTGAATATTTTCATCACTTATTTCTTCTTTTAATCCCTTAGATCCAGCTAATAGCTTTAAATTATTATCTTTAGCTAAATCTTTAACTGATATATGTCCCATAGGCTCCTCCTATAAATTAAATTTCTTATTAATAATTGAAACCATTAATAAGTTATAAATTATTTCAATTAAAATTAAATAAAAAATCCATGTAGTGTTAAAAATAAATGTTGGAATAATATTATTATATATTAACACAATCATTAAAATTCCAAAAAGTGATGTTACAAATATCCTTAATCCTTTTTTAAAAAATAAACCAGATATTATTTCAGCTATAGATAATAATAAGGATATTCCACCAGCTATTAAAAATATATAATATCTATCTATTATAAGTTGATTTAAAAAAAAGGCACTAGCAATTAAAGATACAATATAATAAATAAAAAATTTTAATACAAAGCTAGATAATAATGCCAAAGCTCTTTCAGTTTTACTTCCTAATATCAATTTATCAATCATATCTGTTAATTTATCTGCATCAGTAGAATCTAATGATTCTTTTTCAGATAATTCTTTTAAATATTCTTTTAATTCTTCTTTATTTTTTTCCCTTTTTTTCACTTCCAAAAATCCACCACTTTCATCAGTGTATTATTATATAATAATATAATAAAATTTACAACAAAAACAAAAAAATTAAAGTCTTTAAAATTTGAATTTGAGTAATCATTTTTAAAAAAAAACGCAAAATTTTACGTTTGTTTTATATTCGATTTTGTTGTGCTATTATAAAAGAAAAAGCACATAAAGTGCTATTCTATTTGTTTTAAAATTTTATAACTAAGCTTATATAAGGTTTCCATTTCTTCTTTTGTTAAAGACATGCATTTAGTCATATTTTCAGGAACAAATAAAGCTTTATCTCTTAAAGCTAATCCTTCTGATGTTATTGCAACATCAAGAGTTCTCTCATCATCTTTTGATCTTTGTCTTGAAATATAATTTTTTTGTTCAAGCTTTTTTAAAAGCGGTGTTAAAGTACCTGAATCTAAATATAATTTTTCACCTAATTTAGTTACTGTAATACAACGCTCTTCCCACATTACCATCATTGTTATATATTGTGTATATGTTAAATCTAATTCATCAAGTAATGGTTTATATTTTCTTACGATTTCTTTAGATGCAGCATATAATGGGAAACACAATTGATTTTCTAATTTTAATGCTTCATATTTATCCATAATTTATACCCTCATTTAAAGCTAGTATAGCATAAAATTAAATCGCATTCAAGAAATAAAACTAAGCTTCTAACGCATTAACAATGGCTTTTTCAACTTCCTTCAATGGGGCAGTTGGTTCAAATCTTTCAATTGGATTACCTGATTTATCACATAAAAATTTTGTAAAATTCCATCTAATATCTTTATCTGATTTAGTTGTTTTAGATAATTTTCCAATTGCCTTAATTAATTTAGTTTTAAAAGGATGCCCCTTTACTCCTTTAAATGATAAATTATCCTTTAAATAAGTAAATAATGGTTCAGCATTTTCTCCATTAACTTCAATTTTTTTGAAAATTGGAAATTTAACATCATATTTAGATGTACAGAAAGTTTGAATTTCATCATCAGTTCCAGGAGCTTGATTAGCAAATTGATTGCATGGGAAATCTAATATCATAAATCCTTTATCACTATATTTTTCATATAATGCTTCTAATTCTTTATATTGTGGTGTAAATCCACAGCCTGTTGCTGAATTAATTATTAAGCATACTTTTCCTTCATAATCCTTTAAATTAACAGTCTCTTTTTTCTTATTTAATACCTCAAAATCAAAAATACTCATTTTATATACCTCCAAAATTAAATTGTATGCAATTGAATTGCAATTACATTGTATAACTTTTAAAAAGCATTGTCAATGGTTTTTTAAAATTTAATTGTATAAAATTTAATATACAAAATTATAGAGGAATCTTATTCCTCTATTTTAAAAATTTTATTATATAAATCCTTTGCAAAAGATGTTTTTAAAACATCAGCTTCCTTTAACATATATGATCTAGTACCATCATCTTTTCTTTCAGCTCTTAAAAAATAACTATCCTTATATTCATTTTTTAATAGCATTGCTAAATCATACATATGAGTAACTAAAACTATTCTAATGTCTGAATCTCTTAAAGCTTTAATAATTTCAAAGCCTATTTTACTGCCTTCATGAACATCTGTTGATTGGAATGATTCATTTAATATAACCAAGCTATTAGGCTTTAATTTTGATATCATTATATCAAATCTACGTAATTCATCATCAAATTTTCCAGATTCTAAATTTGAATCCTCTTCTTTATCAAAATGAGTAAAAATTCCATCTACAATTGGTAATTCCATATATTTAGCAGGAACAAATAGACCACTTTGAAATAATAAATGTGCTTGTCCTAAGCTTCTTAAATAAGTAGTTTTTCCTCCTTGATTAGCACCTGTTATAACCCACATCTTTGAATTAGATTTATGAGAATTAGATATAACATCTCCATGCTTTTTTATTCCTACTGCTAAATCATATAAATTTTCATAATTATATTCATTTTTTGCTATAGGTAAAGTTATTTCTAAATTTAAATATTTTAAATAATTTTCTAAATTCATTGCAGCAGCATAAAATGTTAATTCTAAATCAAGATCATACATAAACCTTATTAAATGATAACATGCTAATCCATAATCTTTTGAAATAGATTTAGAGCATATATCTGATTTTTTTACAATTTCATTAAAAATTGTTTCAGATAAATATCCATATTCAATTTTTAATGCTTTTTTCCATCTTTTTTTATCTTTCTTTTCTAAATATGTTGATTCATTTAAAACATAATTATCTATTTCTAAGCAATCATTTAAATTAGCATTTACCATTATACCTTTTCTTACATCTAAAGAAACTGAAAGGCCTAATAATAAATCTAAATTAACATTTGTTAATTCCTTTAGATTATCTTCTATAAATAATTTTAATCCATCTGATTCAACATCTTTAAGTGAATTAATATATTTTCTTATTGTATATAATTTAGGAACTAAAAATTGAATAATAGTTGTTACACTTGAAACAACACTAAATGGTCCTTTATCATTTATTTCATAAGGAAATTTAGATTTAAATTCAATTATCATATCATTTAAATATTCTTTTAAATCTAAAATTAAATCTTTATTTTTTAATAAATCCTTATAAATATCTTGTCTATATTTAATATCTTCTTCTTTTGTTAGCATTTGAATTAAAACATTTGTAAATACCTTTTTAGTGTGAATATCTCCACCAGATGCTTTATTTATCAATTCTTCTAATTCTAAATCACTAATTAAATTCTTATCAAATTCATCTAATTCCTTCATTTTAAAGCAGGAATTCTTGTATAATAAATTAACTCTCATTAGAAATCCTCCTTTTAATCTTTTCATATGTTAGACCATATTTAGCTTGAATAGATGATGGATATGCAGAATCAAAATTAATAGCTCTTGTAATTTTATATGTTCTTATTTCTTTATTATCCTTTAAAACATTTGAACACATTAAAATAACATCTTTTCTTTCTTTTAATTCATTTAAAAAAGTTACAAATACACAAAAAGATCCTAATTTATTTATTTCATCTAATACTAAATTAGCAATTTCAAGTCCATCATCTTTTGTTGTTGATGCAAATATTTCATTAAATAATATTAATGAATTATTTGATGCATTTGCTAATATTTTTTTTACAGCTTCTAATTCTATTTTTAATTTTCCATCTAAATTATCTAAATTTTCTTCAGTCTTAAAAAATGTATATATATTATCTACTAAATGTATTTTATTTACTTTTCCTTGAATAGGAACACCTAAAGATAATAAATAATGTAATTGTCCAAATTGACGCGTAAATGTAGTTTTACCACCTTGATTTGGTCCAGATATAATAATAGCTTTTTCACCTTTTTTTATTTCATATGAATTTGTTATTATTTTTTTATTTTCTCTATAATATTTATATGCTAAAGCTAAATCATAAGATTCTTGTGAATCTTCTTCAAAATCAACAGAAATAGTTGGAATAGAAAATGATAATTCATCATTTTTTATTTTATCCATAAATGCAATATAACAAAAATAAAATCTAAATTCTTTAGCAATATTTTCAAATTCTAAATTGAAAAAATTTAAATTATTTTTAAAAAATTTATCAAAAGAATCAAATTCCTTTTTAAATAATATTCTTAGTTTATCATAAATTGAACTATCTATATGAGGTGTTTGCGTAAATTGTACTTCATCGGGTATTTTTCTATCTTCTATATATGTAAATGCATTTGATATTTTTTTTACTTTAGATGAAAAATCGATATCACCTGATTCATCAGAAACATATATATCAGAACCATTTATTACTAAACTAAATTTTATTTTAGTAAATTCATTTTTTATTAATTTATATTCTTTTAAAAAAGATAAATATTCATCGTTTTTTAAATAATTATTTAAATATTCTAACAATGAAATTAAAGCTTTAGATTTTATATTTGCATTAGTTAAAAAATATTTAAAATCATTTAATGTTTTTTCATAATCATCCATCAATCTTGCTAATTTAGTTCTTGTAACCCATGATTCAGAATCTGATAAAATTTCATGATAAATTGTTGACATATTTAATATATGCTGATTATAAATTTTAAAATCTTGATAAAAATCTTTATCAACAAAATCTTTAAAAACCTCTTGTCTATATAATACATTATCTAAATCATCTAATTTAGTATAAAAATATGGTATTAAATAAGAATCCTCTTTTACACCAAAAATAGCATTTGCGATAATATCTAATCTTAAATCTTTAAAAAAAGATGGTTCTTTTTTTATTAAATTATATTCATTTTTAAATAGTGCACTATACATATTCGCACCTCGCTTTAATAATATAATAATATTTTACATTATTTTTTATAAAAGAAAAAGCAAGAAAACAAAATCTTGCTAAATCTATCAATCTTCATATCCATTAGGATTATTCTTTTGCCAATTCCAAGCATCGCGTGCCATATCTAAAATATCATATTTTGCTTTAAAGCCTAATTCATTATATGCTTTTGTTACATCAGTATAATTTGCTTTAACATCTCCAGCTCTTCTTGGAGCAATAGCATAAGCAATAGGCTTTCCATATGCTTTTTCAAAAGCGTGTAAAACATCAAAAACGCTTGATCCTTTTCCAGTTCCTAAATTATAAATGAAAATACCTTGGCTTTTTTCTAATTTATTTATAGCACAAACATGACCATATGCTAAATCACATACATGAATATAATCTCTAATACATGTTCCATCTTTTGTATCATAATCATTTCCAAAAATATTAAGCTTCTCTCTTTTTCCAACCATTACTTGTGTAATATATGGTGCCAAATTATTTGGTATTCCATTAGGATCTTCACCAATTAATCCAGAAGGATGTGCTCCAATAGGATTAAAATATCTTAATATACAAATATTAAATTTTGGCTCTGCAATAACTAAATCATTTAATATTCTTTCTATAAATAATTTAGTTGTTCCATAAGGATTAGTTGTTCCTCCAATTTTAGAATTTTCATCAACAGGAACATCTATTGGATCTCCATATACTGTTGCAGATGATGAAAAAATAAAATTATAAACATTATTTTTCTTCATTTCTTCTAATAAAACAATTGAACCATATATATTATTTTCATAATATTCTAAAGGCTTTTTTACAGATTCTCCTACTGCCTTTAAGCCAGCAAAATTAATAACACAATCTATTTTATTTTCATTAAAAATTTTTCTTAAATCATCTTTTGATCTTATATCGCCTTTATAAAATTTAGGTCTTTTGCCTGTTATTTTTTCTATTCTATCTAAAACAACTATTTTAGAATTACTTAAATTATCAATTATTATTACATTATAATTTAAATTCAAAAGCTCAACTACAGTATGAGAACCAATATATCCAGTTCCACCAGTTACTAAAATATTTTTCATATGATACCTCTTTTTTTGCTATTATAACAACATTATTTAAAATTTACAACTATCATTTTTTATTCAAATATTCATAATAATTTAAAATTTATAGATAAAAAGGCCTATGATTAGGCCTTTAATCTATTCTGTTCTTAAAGCTACAACAGGATCTTTTCCTGCAGCAATTCTTGCAGGAATTAAACCACTTATAGCTGTTAAAGCTACACTTACTAATATCATAATAATAGCTGTTGGTATTGTTAAATTAGCTATTGTTAAAATAATTCCTTCAGATAAAACTGTAACCAATATATTAGCAATTAATTGTAATAAATATGTGAATAAAACACCAAATATACCAGATGCTAAACCTATAACAAAGGTTTCTGCGTTAAATAGATATGAAACATCTCTTTTTCTTCCACCTAAAGATCTTATTACACCTATTTCTTTTATTCTTTCAACAACAGATACATAAGTTATTATAGCAACCATTACTGTAGAAACAATTAATGATAATGCTGTAAATGCTACTAAAGCATAAGTTACTATATCAATCATTGTATTAATCATTGTTATTATTATTTCAACTGAATCAGTATATTTAATTTTAGGTCTAGATGTATCACCTTGTGCTAAAGTAATTTGTCCTAATTTTTCACTAAAATCTTCACTTAAAGATTGATAAGTAATTTCATTTTCACTATTCCATTCATCTAAATATTTAGTTACTAAGAATTTTTCATCAAAATTTAAAGGATAAATTTCAATTGCTGAAGGTACATATGTTCCACCTACAGAATGTAAATCCATTGCCTGTAATGCAGATACCATAGATGAATTAGAGCTACTTGCTAAATAAGACATAAATGTATTCATTATACCTGTACTTTTTTTACATATAAATGCTTCTTTAGGTTTAGATGCTTTTATATATTCAGGTAATGATTTATCTTCTGTATATGCTAAATTATAATGAACATATGGTAAATCATAATGAATTCCATATTTAATTGAACCATAAGATCCAGGAATAACAGAACCTGATACTTGAATTCTATTAGCTATTTCAGAATCTTTATTTAAAGAAATTATATATTTTGATAATTGCTCAGTATATAAAAATCCTGAATGTAGTGCTCCATATGAAATATTTTCTTTTGGTCTTACAATACCACAAACATTTAATTCTAATGGTTGATATGAATTATCAATTAAACTAGTTTCATAATTATATGTATAAGATTGAACATTATATCCACTCATTGAATATGTTGTTTGATAATTATAAATTGCATCATTAGGATACCAATAAAATTTTTTATTTGCTATTTCTTCATAAGCAAAATGCTCTTTATAAATATCTTCTTGAAATTGACCATCAAAATCTTTTGGAGATGCTTTAAAAATTAAATTATAGAATTCTTCTTCTGAATAATAGCCTAATTGTGCTAACAATAAATCAGCAATTGTTGAATCTCTTGATAATACAACTAATATATCATTTTTATTTTGTGGCATATTACCATAAACTAAATCATACTGATTAGAAATATAATCATTATTATCTATAGATTGTGTCATAACCTTTTCTAAAGATGTAATATAAGATGAATATTCACCATATGGTGTTTGTTCTAAGCATGATGTATAAATTTCTGTGATTGCACTTAAACTATAATTTTTAGTTATAGAACCACCCTCTCCATCAGGGGATGTGAAATCTGTATAAATTGCAGGAGAAATTTCTATGCCATAATCAAAATTAATAGCACTATAATATTCTTTTGGCATATTTAAAATATAATCTGCATATGCTTTATTAATTTCATTATTATATACTAATTCTTTTAAAACATCTTCATTTGAAACTAAATATTCAATAATTGAATTAACATTTACCCAATCGCCTTGATCTAATGCTTGTTTTTGCAATTGAAGGCTTGATGAATCAAGCAGTGAATTATAATCAATTGATGATTGTGTTATTTCTATTGGATAACCTGATAATAAATCATCTTGTAATCCAACAATATAATCTCTAACTCCTTGTGATACAGCTAATACTGCAGAAACTCCAATAATACCTATAGACCCTGCAATAACAACCATTATTGTTCTTTTAAATTTAGAATAAAGATTTCTTGCAGAAAGTTTAAAAGCAGTGAAAAAGCTCATTTTTGATCTTGATTTTTGCTTTATATATTTTTTCTTTTCATCTTCAGTTAATAATGAATATTGTTCTTCTTCATATTTTTTTGCAGAATCTATTTCTTGTTTTTCATCTTCTTCAGAAAATGGGTTAGTATCTTCTATTATTTCACCATCTAATAATCTTACAATACGTGATGAATATTTTAAAGCAAGTTCTGGATTATGTGTAACCATAATTACTAGCTTTTCATTAGATATCTCTTTAATTAAATCCATTATTTGAATAGATGTTTGAGTATCTAAAGCACCTGTAGGTTCATCAGCTAATAATATTTCTGGTTCATTAACTAAAGCACGCGCAATAGCAACTCTTTG
>CAJOQR010000047.1 GCA_905236965.1 uncultured Acholeplasmatales bacterium
AGCGCTGGATAGTCAGATGGGCTTATACTCATGTGTATGCAGGCTTAATGCATAAGGATATGAGGCGTTGATTATCATCTTCAAATAACTTTTTTTTTTACTTGTTTTCTCTATAGATTTGTCTATAAAATTTTTTAAGAGCCTCTAACTTATAAAGTTTATTTATTATTTTTGAAGAAAACAAAATTAATCTGAAATTTCTCTTTTCAATATTTTTATTAAAAAACTCTGCCCATTTTTCTGTTAATGGATGATAAAAATTAGAATACTGTTTGAATGCATATAATTCTTCTAAAATTCTCTTTTTTGTTGAGTCATTAGAATTTAAGTTTATAAATAATGCGATTAAGGTTATAAAATGATTTTTCATAAATAAATTTATTAAATCTTCCCTGTTTGCTTCCTTGAAAATGTTTATGGTTGTGTAATATCCATCAAGTATGCTCATATACTTGCTTTCAGTTATGCTATTAATTGTTGATTTATTATTTTCAGAATCCCTTACATTATAAAAATAACCATAATAATTATTTAAGAAAATCATTTCATCTGTATTCATATAACTTTTGATTATAAAGGCCATGTCTTCGGATAAGGAGTGGGGACATTTAATATCATTATTTAGAATAAATTCTCTTTTAAAAATCTTATTCCACATGTAAATATCATTTAAAAGAGTTTCATTTTCTTTAGGGTTTGCTTTTATAAAAGAAGTATCGGGCATTATAAGTTTCTCATCGGGGAACTGGCTATTAAATATGACCTTATGTTTGCACATAACTATGTCTACATTGTGTTCTTCAATAGCATTATATAAGGTTTCACACATTTTTAAGTCATATCTGTCATCATTATCTAAGAACATGATATATTCTGCACTTGCATTTTCTATTCCAACATTACGTGGTATGGCCGCAGAACCGCTATTTTCTTTTAAAAAAACACATTTAATATTTTCGTATTGGTTTGTAAATTCTTTGATTATTTCAGGGGTTCCGTCATTTGAATTATCGTCCACTAAAATAAGTTCAATATTTTCAAAACCAATGCTTTGATGAATAAGTGTTTGAATAGTATTTTTTAAAATGTTTGCACAATTATAAGTTGGAATAATAACAGATATTTTTTGCATATTAAGTTTCTCCTTACTGGTAAAATGAATTCTTAAAGATTATCTTTTATATCTATTTTTCAGATTAACTTTATATATTATGATTAATTAAACAATTGATTTTTTTAGAATACTTTTTTTAAATATTTACAGTTAATATAATAGTAAAATCATTTTTTCAAATATCTTTGTTAATATTTATGTTTTCACCTTCACATATTTTTTTTAGTCTGTAATTTGCTAATTTTACACTTGTTTGTGTTGGTAAAATCATAAATGGAATATCTGAAATATTATTTAGATATATTTTATAAATCAGATGTTCTAACCTGCTGACTTCTTGTTTTGAATTTATTTCTTCTTTAAAAGGAGTTTGATCAGAATATTCCTTATAAATCTTATAATATACATGTTTTTTATTATTCCAAGGTTTAGTTATAGCGCCCCCACAAAAATGAACAAAAATAGGATTATTCTTAGCTTCTTCAATGGTTTTTTTATCATAATAATTAGGTGATCCAGCTATTTTTATTGCTTTATTATATGAAATTCCTTGGAAATTTCCCAATAGATTGTATTTTGGGTGTAAATATATTATTTTGTTTTTCAACACTCCATTAATTATTCCCTGGTCGTGAAAAATAAATTTATCATTGTGTTCTTTTAAGAATTTTAAAAATTTTTCTTCAATACGTTCTTCTCTCCATTTTTTCAGGTTTATGAGTAAAAAACCACTATTAATATAATCAAATTTTTTCTCTAAATCAATTTGATTTTTCACATAATCTATTCCTAATGTGTCTATAACTCCTGCACAATAATAATCATCTATGTCCATTTTCCATAATTCTTTGAAAGAATTTAAAATTAAACTATCACTATCCATATATAAGACTTTATCGATTTTTGGTAATATTGATGCTGAGAATAGTCTGGAATAGGGAGTCATTGATTTAATACCATCTTTATTCATATAATATGTATTTTCTCCGATTGTTTTTTCAATATTTTTTGTCTTAAAAAAGTTTATCTCAGTGTCAAATTTTTTTGCTATGTTTTTTATTTTTTCTTTATTTTCTTCATTAATTTCATCATCTAATATGAAAATTTTTATTTGATTAAAGTCATTTATATTGTTTTTTAGTAATGAATATAATGATACTCCTAAAAAGGGACTGTATTCATTATTAGATGCGAATAGGATATTTAAAATTTCTTTGTTTTTAGTTTCAGAATTCATTTTATCATTTTTAAACATTATTTTTAATCTATTAATATGTGATTTAATA
>CAJOQR010000048.1 GCA_905236965.1 uncultured Acholeplasmatales bacterium
ATAATATGCCTCAGCAATAGCACAAGATATTGCAGCTGTTGTATCACAATCTCCTCCAATTGATATTGTAGTTCTAATACAATCTTCAAATGAATTTGAAATTAAAAAGCAATATAATGCTTGTGGTAATGTTTTTTGACAACTTTCTTCTTCATGCTCATATGTTCTTTTAAGTTCTTCATAATCTAAATTTTTAATTTCAGGATATTCTTTTTCCATATATTCTTTTAAAAATTCTTTTGATTTACCTATTCTTGCATAATAAATTGATAAAGCTGTAACAACTGCACCTTTTATTCCTTCAGGATGATTATGAGTTACTTCTGTAACTTTTGTCGCATAATCTATAACCTCTTCTTCACTATTTCCATACCATCCACAAGCTGAAACTCTCATTGCACTACCATTACCATATGAATTATAAGGTAATCTATCACTGCCTAAAACCCAAAAATAAAATCTACCACCATATCCAGCATTAGGATATGTTTTGCCCCATTTTTTTATTGTATCAATAATTTTATCCTTATCATTTATATACCCTTTTTGTAATATTTCAGCAATAGCTAAAGTCATTACAGTATCATCTGTATATAAGCTTTCATTGCTAAATAATGGAAAATCTTTTGTTTTGATATTATTGAATTCATAAACTGATCCAACAATATCTCCTATAATTGCACCTAACATAATAAATACCTTCTTTCTTTAATATCATTATATCACATAAAATTAAGAGTCTTTTAAAATTAAAAAAAGACGATTATTCTAATCGTCTAATAATTAACTTTATATAAAAACAAGCCTTTTCCTTCAGCAATTTTATGACTTATTTTAGGATCTTTTTTATCAAATATTTCTAATATTTTTTCTTTTGTTTCTTTTCCTCTTCCTATTTCTATTAATAATCCCATCATTCTTCTTACTTGATATTTTAAAAATCCATTACCTATAAATATAAATTCTAAATAATCACCTAAAACATTGATTTTAGTTTCATATATTGTTTTAATTGTTTCTTTTCTTTTATCTATTTGAGCTGATGCAAAGCCTTTAAAATCATGTGTCCCTTCAAATAATTTTATAGCTTCATTCATTTTATCAAAATCTAAATTATATATATTTGCTGAAAAATTTTTAGTTATAGGATCTAATTCAGCTGTGTTTATATAATATCTATATTCTTTTGATTTAGCACTAAATCTAGCATGAAATGTCTCATCTTTTTCTAAAGCATTTATTATATGAATATCATCTTTTAAATATGTATTTAATCCTCTTTTTAATGAAATAGGTGAAATATGCTTTTCTAAATCAAAATGAATAACCTGCCCCTTTGCATGAACATATCTATCTGTTCTTCCAGATGGATATATTTTAACATCCTCATTTAACATTTTTTTTAATGCATTTTTTATTTCTAGTTCAATTGTTGGCAAATCATTTTGAATTTGAAAGCCCATATAATTTGTTCCATCATATGAAATAATACACATATATCTATACATAAATTCTACTCCAAATTACTAATGCTAATAATCCTAAAGAAATTACAATAGATAAATAATCACGCCATTTTAATTTTAATTCATCAAGCTTAGTTCTTTTTTCTCCTATAATATAACCTCTTGCTTCCATAGCATTTGATAATTCATCTGCCCTTTTAAAAGAAATAACAAACATAGGAATTAATAAAGAAATAATTTGTGTTATTTTATCTTTTAATTTTCCTTCTTCAAAATCTACACCACGAGATGCTTGTGCTTTCATTATTTTTTTAGATTCTTCAATTAAAGTTGGAATAAATCTTAATGTTAAAGATACTAACATTGAAAAAACGCCAACATTTATATGAAAAATTTTTAAAGGAGATAATATTCCTTCTATACCATTATTAATATCAGTTGTCATTGTTGATAATGTTAAAAGAGATGTTATTCCTATCATAACAATTAATCTTATTAATATATATCCTGATTTTTCTACTCCTTCATAATATACTAAAAAATCCCAATTATTCCAAACAAAATTTTCAAATCTAGATAGCCATAATACTAAAAATATTGATGCTATAACAGATAATAAATATATAAACTTAAAAGGAATATATTTTTTTGTAAAAAGCCATACTAATATTATACCTATAATTATTAAAGTTTGAAACAAACCTATTTGCATATTAAAATTATATAATAAATTATAGCTTGGATCATTTGTATATATTATTTGTAAAAAAATAGTAAATAGCATTAAGAAAAATATAGCTTTCAAGCTTTTAATAACCTTAAGAATAGAAATTCTAGTTGAAATAAATATTAAAATAAATACTCCTAAGCCTATTGCCATTGATAATAAATTAGGCAATAAGAATAATAAAACTATATAAAATATTGAAAGTAATATTTTTATTCTAGGATCTAATTTATATATCCAGCTATTCCCAGGTACATATTGTCCAAAGGTGATATTATTCATGTAATTTCACCACCTTTTCTAATAATTCATCTAAAGTAAATGTATTATAATCAATGTTATAACCCATTTTTTCATTTAAATAATCTATTAATTTTAATACATCTGGTTTTACTAAATGATTTTTTTCATATATATCAGATTCAAATAATTTAACCTTATCTCCATCATAGGTTAATTTAGAATCATTTAAAACAATAACTCTAGATGAATATTCATAAACAATATTCATATCATGAGTTATTAAAACAATTGTAATGTTAGTTTTTTTATGCAAATCATAAAAAATTCTCATTATATCTTTTGCAGCTTTAGGATCTAATCCTCTTGTTGGTTCATCAAGCAATAATATATCTGGATTATATGCTAAAATACCAGCAATTGCACATTTTCTCATTTGACCACCAGATAAATTAAAAGGTGATTTATTTAATAATGATTGAATACCTAACATTTTAGCAACTTCAATTGCTCTTTTTTTAGCTTTTTCTTCTTTCATACCAAAATTCTTTGGAGCAAACATAATATCCTTTAATACTGTTTCTTCAAATAATTGATATTCTGGAAATTGAAA
>CAJOQR010000049.1 GCA_905236965.1 uncultured Acholeplasmatales bacterium
CTTTTTTTTACCCTATTAGGCTGAGAAATAACAAGCGATATTTCATATAATTCATTTAATGCTTCCAAAATAGGTACAGCAAATTCTGGTGTTCCCATAAAAACTATTTTCAATATTAATCACTTCCTTGTAATAGAAATATTTATATCTGGATTTGATTGATAATAAGGATATATTTGCCTTATCTTATTTTCAACCTCATCTTCTAATATTTTTATTTGAATATTAAATGTAAATATATCATTCTTTTTAAAAATAAAATCTTCTGCAGGTCCTAAAATAATAGAATCTTTAGAAACGTTTTTTAAATTTTTAACTATAATATTTGCCTCATCAAATGCTAAATTACAATCCTTTGATGATACAGATATTTCAACCAAATTTGAATATGGAGGTAAATTAGAATATTTTCTATTTCTAATTTCTAAATTATAAAAAGCATCATAATCATGATTTTTAACAGTTTCAATAACAAAATGATGAGGATTATATGTTTGAATTATAACCTCTCCTTCTAAATTAGATCTTCCTGCTCTTCCTGAAACCTGTTCAATTAAATCATATGCAACCTCTGATGCATCAAAAAGAGGGTAATTAAGTGCTAAATCAGCATTAACAACACCAACTAAGGTCACATTTTCAAAATCTAATCCCTTAGTTATCATTTGGGTGCCAACTAAAATATCCGCTTGTTTATTTTTAAATTTATAAAATGCATCCTCATAATCACATAAATTAGATGTTGTATCTAAATCTAATCTTATTATTTTAGCCTCAGGAATTAAAATATTTACAGCTTCAGCTATTTTTTGTGTTCCGCTTCCTACAAATCTAATTCTATCAGAGCCACAATTTTCACATTTTGTTATATTTGGTCTTTTAAATCCACAATAATGGCATTTTAAATCTTGAGTTTTTGAATGATATGTTAAAGAAACATCGCAATGAGGACATTTTATAGCCTCACCACAATTTCTACACATAACAAATGATGAATATCCTCTTCTGTTTAAAAATAAAATAGATTGCTCTTTATTTTTATATCTTTTCTTTAAAGCATTTTCTAATTCTTTTGATAAAACAGATTTATTGCCAGATTTTAATTCTTCTTTCATATCAATAACCTTTGTTTTAGGAAGTGGCATCCCATTTGTTCTTAAAGGCATAGATATTAATTTATATTCACCTTCTAATGCTTTATAATAATCACTAATTTTAGGTGTTGCAGACCCTAAAATTAAAGGACAATTATATTTTTCACATCTTTTAATTGCTATATCAATTGCATTATATTTAGGATTATTTAATTGATTATAGCTTGATTCATGTTCTTCATCTATTATAATTATTCCTAAATTATTTAAAGGTGCAAAAATTGCTGACCTAGCACCTACAACAATTGAAACATCACCATTATATATTTTTTTCCATTCATTATAACGTTCTAATGTTTTTAATCTCGAATGCAAAATAGCTATATTTGATTTGAATTTTGCTTTAAATATGGCGGTTATTTGTGGTGTTAAAGATATTTCTGGCACAAGCATTATAGCTTTTTTATTATTTTTTACAACATTATTTATTAATTCCATATAAACTAATGTTTTGCCAGAACCTGTAACTCCATGAATTAAATATGTATCAAAATTATTTAAATTAATATTTTCAATCGCTTTTTTTTGATATTTATTTAATTCATATTCTACATATTCAAATTCTTTTTCATCTTTAGATAAAATAATTTCTTTTTCAATTATTTTTATAGCACCATTTTTTTCTAATGTATTAATTACTTCTTTAGAATAACCCATATCAGATATTAATAAATCATATTCAATTAAATCATTAAATTCAATTAAATATTTAATTAATTCTAACCCTTTTTTACTACTATATTTAAATTCATCAATCAATTCAACATATTTAACAATATTTGAATCTTTTTTCTTTTTTAAAATAGTATCTAAAATTACATTCCCTTTTGATGCCTCATCATAAATTATTTTTAATTTATCATAAGGAAGTGAATCTAAATTTATTTCTTTTCTTTTAAATATTTCTTTTAATTCTAAGCTAGGTGATAAGGTATTTAATTTAGCAATTTTTTTATATTTAATTTTTAAAGCACTAGGAACCATAGTTTTTAATGCCGTTGCATAAAAAGAAAAATTATTATCTGCGATATATTTTGCAAGCTCAATAAATTCTGAATTTAAAACAGGATAAATATCAATAGTATCAATAATACTTTTAAGTGGCCTATCATATATAGTATTATCTTTAATATTAATTACGAAACCTAATCTTTTTGTTTTACCAAAAGGAACATTAACTCTAAAACCAACCTTAATAATATTTTCTAAATGAACTGGAATTAAGTAATCGAAACTTCTATTAACTTGTTTGTTTAAAATATCTACGATTACTTCTGCAATCATTTTTAAATTCCTTTCATAAATTCTAAAAATTTAAGTTTATCATTTCCTTTAAAAGAATCAAGCTTTAAAATAATGGCTTCTTTTTGATTAATATATATATAATAAAAATTACCTTTTTTTATTTTTTTATATATATTTGTATAATTAAATGATAATTCACTTCTTTCAAGATTTTTTATTATAAATACTTCAAAATATGTATCATAAAATGTTAACTCATATTCTATATTTAAAATATTTTTATTTGCATTATATGAAAAGACAAAAGGGATAGCATATAATGCAATAGAAATTGTAATAAAGCTTATTCCAGCAAATAAAAATATAAATTTATAATCTAATGTATAAATCGTATAAATTCCATAAGCTATATAAGAAATTCCAATTAAAATCAATATAATATTTATAATTAATCTTTCTTGAACTTTTCTAAAAGCTTTAATTATTTCTTTTTTTGAAAAAGATGAATAATTTTTTATTGCCACTTTATATCTCCTTTTAAAATTAAAAGCCATCATAATGATGGCCTCTTTTTTTATTAAGGTCATCCTTCAAGCATTAGCACCTTGCCTATAGTAGGTTGCTGAGGGATCATAGAGCTTGCCTCTTCCCCTCTCTTTATGACAATATAATTATACAAAATTTATAATTAAATAACAATATAATTATTATATGATAGTAATATTTTTTGCAACTTCTTCATTTAAATATCCTAATTGTGAAAGTGGTCTTGCCACTGCCTTAATAATTAAGAATAATAATATTGATTGTGGTAATAAATAAATTAAATTTTTAGGTAAAGAATATATTAGCATATAAGATAAATAAGCATCCATATTTAATGAATATATTATTTTCCACCATAAGCATCCAAATATTACATTTACAACTAAATTAACAAATAATCTTGATATTAAGCATTTTGTAAATGTAATTTTCGTTTTATAAAAGCATAAAGCATACATAAAGCATGATGCCATTGCATCTAAAGTATATCCTGGGAAAAAAGCATATCCTTTTGCTGCATCTATAACAAAATATCCTAAAACATCAGATAAAAATCCAATAATTAATGCCGCAAATGGTCCATATATCATACAAATTATGGCTAATAAAATATATGTAATTCCTATACCTAAAGATGCAAAGCCTGATGGAATAACAATAAATTTAGTTAAAAAAGATAATGAAAATAATATTGCCATACCAGTTATATTTTTTATAGATTTAAAAACCATTGCTGATTCTTTCCAATATTTTTTATGAAAAGGAGTTTTAAATATTTGAATATTGTCTGAAATATCTTTTAAAACTTCTTTTTTTATTATATTTCCTTCATCATCTATTTGTTCTTTTCCATCTTTTATAATTGCTAAAATAAATAAAATAATAATTACAATTAAGACAAATAATAAAATTAAAACTCCAAATAAAAATGAATTAATAAAATCATTTCCATCTGATGCTATAGATGAATTTATAAATTCAACTCCTATAGATGAATCAAATGTTAAAAATATATTCATAAATTTAGAACATCTATCTATTCCATATAAAACATTTCCTTTTGATGCTGATCTATCATTTGGAAAAAATTTTTTAGGAATTTTTAATAAATAAGAATCATCATTTTCTATGATTTTTATTTTTTTTAGCATTGCCTTATAATCACAATTATAATATGTGATTTTTTTATCTTGAGTTTTATTATATTCATTTATTTCATTTTCTATTTCATTAAAATAATCATAAGTTATAAATTCATAAGGATCTTGATCTGCTTTAAATTCAATTTCATAATATGAAAAAGATTTATTTAACCAAAATTCTCCTAAAAAATAACCACTAAAAAAACCAAGAGCTAAAAATAAAATTACAACATATTTATATGCCCATAAAGCTTTTAAAATCTTTTTTAACATAAAAAAGGCCTCCAAATAATTAGAGTGCCCACATGAAAAAACTCATACTACCTTTAAAGTATTTTTTGTTCTAACAGCGGACGCACAAAACCACCGCCACAAAAGTGTTCGTCCATATCCAACTTCCCATGATATAGCACTTAACGCGATTTTGCTACTCTGTTTTTTAAATACATTAAAAGTATATAATAAAGGTTTTATATTTACAATGTTTTTTTTAAAAAATAATTATAAAGTCTCATGAATTGTACGACTTATTACATCATCTTGTTGTTCTTTTGTTAATTTTATAAAATTAACAGCATATCCTGATACTCTAATTGTTAATTGTGGATATTTTTCAGGATGTTGTTGAGCATCAAGTAATGTTTCACGGTTAAAAACATTAACGTTTAAATGATATCCACCATCTGAAACATAAGTATCTAGCATTTGTACTAAATTATCAATTCTTTGTTCTGACATAAAAATATCCTCCTTAAATTAATCTTCATCTTTACCTAATGAATTAGGTGTAATAGAAAATGTATTAGAAATACCATCTCTTGAATATTCATAAGGTAATTTAGCAACAGATTCTAATGAAGCTAAAGCACCATGAGTATCTCTTCCATGCATTGGATTAGCACCTGGAGCTAATGGTTCTCCAGCTTTACGACCATCAGGTGTATTTCCTGTTTTTTTACCATAAACAACATTTGAAGTTATTGTCAAAATAGACATTGTAGGTTCTGAATTTCTATATGTATAATGCTTTTTAATCATATTCATAAATGTTTTAACAAGCCATACTGCAAGTTCATCTGCTCTATCATCATTATTGCCATATTTAGGAAAATCGCCTTCTGTTTTAAAATCAACAATCATACCAAATTCATCTCTTATAGGAGTAACTTTAGCATATTTAATTGCTGATAAAGAATCTACTGCACAAGAAAGTCCTGCTATACCTGTTGCAAAATATCTATGAACATTTGTATCATGTAAAGCCATTTCTATAGCTTCATATGCGTATTTATCATGCATATAATGAATAGCATTTAATGTATTAACATATAATCCAGCAAGCCATTCCATCATTTGAACATATTTTTGCTTTACATCTTCAAAATCAAGAGGATCATTTGAAGTGATTGCTTCAAATTTAGGTCCAACCTGTAAAGGTAGACCTGTCTTTTTATCCTTTGTTAATTCGTCTCTTCCACCATTTAATGCATAAAGCAAAGCTTTTGCTAAATTAGCACGAGCTCCAAAAAATTGCATATCTTTTCCTTGTCTCATAGATGAAACACAACAAGCAATACAATAATCATCACCCATAATAGGTCTCATTAATTCATCTGATTCATATTGAATAGATGATGTTCTAATAGATATATCTGCACAAAATCTTTTGAAATTAATAGGTAAATTTTTAGCCCATAATACTGTTAAATTAGGTTCAGGGGCAGGTCCCAAATTATCTAATGTATGTAAAATTCTAAATGAATTTTTAGTAACTAATGTTCTACCATCAGTTCCCATACCACCAATTGATTCAGTAACCCAAGTTGGATCTCCAGAGAATAATTCATTATATGATTGAATTCTCATAAATTTAACAATTCTAAGTTTCATTATGAAATGATCCATTAATTCTTGAGCTTCACTTTCAGTTAAAATTCCTCTTTTAAAATCTCTTTCAATATAAATATCTAAAAAAGTAGAATTTCTACCTATACTCATTGCAGCACCATTTTGATCTTTTACTGCACCTAAATATCCAAAATATAAAAATTGAATAGCTTCTTTAGCATTTGTTGCTGGCTTAGAAATATCATATCCATAAGATGAAGCCATTATTTTTAAATCCTTTAATGCTTTAATTTGTTCGGCAACTTCTTCTCTATCTCTAATTTTATCTGGTGTCATTTCACCATCTAATAAAGATTTATCTTCTTCTTTTTTTAATATTAAATAATCAACACCATATAATGCAATTCTTCTATAATCACCAACAATACGACCTCTTCCGTATGTATCAGGAAGACCTGTTAAAATATGAGCTGTTCTAGCATTTCTCATCTCTTGAGTGTAAACATCAAAAACTCCATCATTATGTGTTTTTCTATATTTAAAAATATCTTTTACTCTATCACTAACTTGATATCCATACATTTCGCATGCTTGTTCAGCCATACGAATTCCACCAAAAGGTTGTAAAGAACGTTTAAAAGGCTTATCAGTCTGTAAACCAACAATTTGTTCTAAATCTTTATCTATATATCCAGGAGCATGGCTAGTCAATGTAGCAATAATATCTGTATCTGCTGCCAATACACCACCCATTTCTCTTTCTTTTTTCTGTAAATCAAGAATAATATCCCATAATTTAGTTGTTCTTTCTGTTGGACCAGCTAAAAAACTTCCATCACCATCATAAGGTGTGTAATTTTTTTGGATGAAGTCACGAACATTAATTTCATCATTGCTCCATTTACCTAGAACAAATCCTTCCCATGCTTCATTAAACATTTCTTCAACCTCTTTCTTTAATAAAATAACTTAAATAATCTTTTCCATAAATAAAAATATGCATTAAATAATTATATTATTTATGCGTTAACATTATAACCTATTAAAACATTCATTTCAATATGAAAAAATATTTTTAATTAAGAATTATTCTTAATAATAGTGTTTTTAGCTATTTCAATTTTATCATCTAGCCATAATTTTAAAATCTCTTCTGGTTGATATCCAATACACCTTGCAACTATATAATCATCTTTCATAACCAAAATTGTAGGAACAGATTGAACATCAAATGCTTCTATTAAATCTAAAGTATCTAAATTTGCTTCTAAATGATGTAATTTACAATCATCTCTTTTTGATATTAAATCATTTAAAATAGGCATTAAAGTTAAGCAATTAGCACATGATTCTCCTGATATTTCAATAACACTAATTCCTTTCAATTCCTTCAAATAATTATCTTTATTTAGCTTCATTTTTTTTAAACTCCTAATAATTGTTTTGCATGCTTTATTTCTTCTTTTGTAGGAGGATTAACACCTTTTAATTTATAAGGTATTCCTAATTTTTCATATTTAACAATACCCATTGTATGATATGGTAATATTTCTATTTTATCAACATTATTTAAATTATCAATAAATTTTTTTGTTTCAATTAAATATTCATCATTTAAAGTAATATTAGGTATAAGAACATGTCTTATCCACATATGTTTATTTTTATCAGATAAATATTTAGCAAAATCTAAAATATTTTTATTTGGCTTACCTGTTAATTTAATATGCTCTTCATTATTAATATGCTTTATATCCAATAAAAATAAATCTGTATATTTAATTAATTCATCAAATTTATCCATTAATTCTTTGTTAAATTTATCAAATGTAGCGCCAGATGTATCACAGGCTGTATGAATATTATATGATTTTAATTTTTTAAATAATTCAATTAAAAAATCAATTTGCAAAAGAGGCTCTCCTCCAGTTACAGTAACACCACCTGAATTAGCATAATATCCTTTATATTTTAATGCATCTTGAATAATATCATCTACGCTATATTCTTTTGCATTTTCAAAAGTTTGAGTATCTGGGTTATGACAATATAAACACCTTAAAGGACATCCCTTTAAAAAAATTACATATCTAATTCCAGGACCATCTACAGTACCACCAGCATAAAAAGAATGTATTTTACCAATCATTTTATTCACCATTTGATGCTTTTAATAATTCTATAAAATCATTAATAACCAAATCTGCTTCTTTAAAATCTTTTAAAGTTGCACCACAAGCAAGTGAATGTCCGCCACCACCATATTTTTTAGCAACATCAACAATAGGTATATTTCTTGATCTAAATTCTGCTATAACCACATCATTATTTTTATCAAAAGTAAAATTACACCATATCTCTACTTCCTTAACACCTGCCATTAAATTAACCATACCTCTTGATATATCTTGAAATTCAACATTAAATTTTTCAAATACATCTTCATTACTTTTAATATATGCTACACCATTTTGTATTTTAATTTGATTTTGAAAATAAATTTTCATATTTCTTTCTTCTAATGTTTCAACATATATATTATCATATATATATTTAGGATTAGCACCAAAAGAAATCAATTTAGCTGCTGTTTCAAATAAAGATTCTGAATATCCATATTGAAATCTACCTGAATCAGTTATTATTCCACCATAAAATGCTGTTGCGGCATCTTTTGAAATAAAATAATTATGATCAATTAATAAATTAGTAATTAATTCTGCTGCCGCAATTTTAGTATTATCAATAATAGCATTTGGTGTTATATCACATAAATTTTTATGATGATCAATAACAAATATTTCTTTAGCTAATTTATATCTATTATCTGATACCATATTTCCTACAGCAACATCAACAATTATAACTAAAGCATTAATATATTCATCATCTTTAATTAAATCCATGCTTCCTAAAAAATTATAACGTCTTGATGAATCACCAACTGCATATATTTTTTTATTAGGAAATTTATCCTTTAAAGCAATTTTTAGTCCTATTTGACTACCTAAAGCATCAAGATCAGGTCTTTCATGCCTTTCAATAATAATTGTTTCATATTGTTCAATTTTTTCAAATAAAATATCTTCTATCATATTTATCAATTCCATTTCTTTTTCTATCTTTATAATATATCTTTTTTATAAATATAATCAAGTGAATTTATATTAGAAAAAATTATTATAAATAAAAAAAACTCATTTGCACATATTTTAAAATATATATGCATAATGAGTTTTTAAAATTAAATTTCTTCTCCTTCAACAAATTGTGAATTATATAATGTTGAATAAAAACCATTTATACTCATTAAATAATCATGAGTACCTTGTTCTACAATATCTCCATCTTTTAATACTAATATTAAATCTGCATTTTTTATTGTTGAAAGTCTATGTGCAATAACAAAAGAAGTTCTTCCTTTTGTTAAATTATCCATAGCATTTTGTATTAAAATTTCTGTTCTTGTATCAACATTAGATGTTGCTTCATCCAATATTAATAAAGGAGAATCTTCAATTAAAGCTCTTGCGATAGTTAATAATTGTCTTTGTCCTTGTGATAATGATCCATCACCTGTTAGATGAGTGTTTACTCCATCATGTAAAGTTGAAACATAATTTGATAAGCATGCTTCATCTAATGCATTTTTTAAATCTTCTTCTTTAACATTATCATTTGAATAACAAATATTTTCTTTAATTGTTCCATCAAAAATCCATGAATCTTGTAAAACCATACCAAATATAGATCTTACTTCACTTCGCTTCATATCTTTAATAGAAACACCATCAATTAAAATATCACCATCATTTATTTCATAAAAACGCATTAATAAATTAACTAAAGTTGTTTTACCAGCACCTGTAGGACCAACAATTGCGACTTTCATACCTGGTTTAACATCGCATGAAAAATTAGGAATTATAATTTTATCTGGAATATAACCAAATTTAACATTTTTAAATTCAACATGCCCTTTAATTTTATTATTTTCATTCATTAATTTTATTTCATAATTAGAATCGTCAAATTCCTCTTCTTCATTTATAATGCCAAATACTCTTGATGAGGCAGCTGCAGCCATTTGAATTGTATTCATTGATTGAGCAATTTGTGATAATGGTGATTGGAATAAATTAACATAAATCATAAATGCTGTTATAGTTCCATAAGTTATAATATTACCATTTGCCATCAATAAACCACCAACAATAAACACAGCAGCATATGCTAAATATGATATTAATGTCATTATTGGTTGCATAAAGCCACCACAAATTTGAGCTTTTATCATAGCTGATTTCAATTTTTTATTTTCTACTTCAAATTCTTGTTGACGTCTATCCTCAGCATTAAATAATTTTATTACAGTAATACCTGAAAAGTTTTCTTCAACAACACCATTAACTGCACCTGTTGCTTTTTGTCTATTTTTAAATTGAGGAACTGCAAATTTAGTAATAAATGTAATATTTAAAATCATTAAAGGTAAAGATGCTAAAACAGTTAAAGCCATTATCCAATTTGTAATAAACATTGCTATTAAAACACCTATTAAGGTTGTTACTGATTGAAGTAGTGTTGTTACACTTTGCTGTAATGATTGAGTAATAGTATCAACATCATTTGTAACAATAGATAAAGTATCACCAAAAGGATGAGAATCAAAATATTTTAAAGGCATTTTATTTATTTTTTCGGAAATTTGAGTTCTTAATTTTTTACCATATTCTTGAGTAACTCTATTCATTATTATTCCAGAGAAAAAAGATGTTATTGCAATAATAATATAAAATGTTATTAAAATTTTAGAAATTGACCAAATTAAATCTATATCAATAGATGCTGAAATTGAATTATTAGCAATTTCATTTGTTAAATCAGATAAATATTGTGGAGCAATAATACTTAATGTAACAGAAATTATAATAAATATCATTGCAACTAAAATCCAAGGAATATAAGATTTTAATGATTTAACTAAGATTGCTAAATCTTTTTTGGTCATTTTATCATTTGTATGTCTACGAGGACCACCACGCATCATAATCCCAACTCCTTTTCTGTCAATTGTGATAAAGCAATTTCTTTATAAAATTCACAATTTTTTAATAATTCTTCATGCTTACCGAAGCCAACCATTTTTCCGCCATCTAATACAATGATTTTATCTGCATCCATTATTGTACCTATTCTTTGAGCTACAATAATTTTTGTTGAATCCTTTGAATTATCTTTTAAATTTTGTCTTAATAATTTATCAGTTTTATAATCTAATGCACTAAATGAATCATCAAAAACATAAATTTCAGGATTTTTATATATAGCTCTTGCAATACATAATCTTTGACGTTGACCACCAGATACATTTTTACCAGATTGAGCAATTATTGAATTATATCCATCCTCTTTTTCTTTGATGAAATCATCAGCACAAGCTATTTTTGCAGCATTTTCTGCTAAATCATCATCTATAATATCAGAGCCAAAGCATATATTTTCTTTAATTGTTCCATTAAATAAGAATCCTTTTTGAGGAATAAAACCAATTTTTTCTCTTAATTTATTTTGAGAAACACATCTAACATCAACTCCATCTACTAATACCTCTCCTTCTGTTGCATCATAAAGTCTTGGAATTAGATTAACCATTGATGTTTTTCCTGCTGAGGTTGCACCTATAATAGCTAAGGTTTCACCTTTTGATACTTTAAATGAAATATTTTTTACAACATCATTTTCACCATCAGGGTATCTAAATGAAACATTTTTAAATTCAACAGTACCTTCTTCAGTGAAATTTTGTTCTTCTTTTGGATCTGATATTTTAATTTCTGTATCTAATACTTCATTAATTCTTCCTGCAGCAACAAATGCTCTAGGCCACATCATAAATAGCATCATTAGCATAACAAATGCCATTATTAATTGAGTACCAAGCATAGTAGATGCAGTTATACCTGCATAATCAATTATTTCTCGATTTACTAAATGAGAACCAACTATATATATAGTTAAAGTTAAGCCATTCATAATAATCATCATCATAGGTGATAATAAAGCCAAACATCTACCTGTAAATAATTGTGTTTTTGTATATTTAATATTAGCTTGTTCAAATTTATTTTCTTGATATTTTTCAGCATTAAAAGCTCTAACAATTCTTATACCTGTTAAATTATCTCTCATTACACCATTTAAATTATCAGTTAACTTTTGCATAATTTTAAATTTTGGAACAGCTATAATCATTATAGTTGCAATCATTAAAATTAATAATAATAAATAAATTACAGTAGTTATTGTAAGCTCTGTTGCTGCAGATTGGAATTTTAACAAAGCCCAAATAGCTGTAACAGGTGCTTGGAAAATCATTCTCATAGTCATTATATTAGCAAGCTGAATTTGTTGAATATCATTAGTAGTTCTTGTAATTAATGATGCAGTTTGAAATTTATCAATTTCTTCTAATGAAAAACATTCAACCTTACGATATAATTCTGACCTAATTTTAGTAGATAATCCTGATGCCACAAATGCTGCCAAAGTAGAAATAGCTCCTTGAACAACCATCATTGCTAATGCTAAAAGACACATAATTCCGCCATTATACCAAATATCGGCAGTTGATGCATTTTTAATTTGCATTATTTGCTCAATATAATCTAAAGGCAATCCTAATGGTTCTAGTGTTTGTGCTGTCACATTATCCCAACCGCCTAATGCACTAAGTAATTGTTCTAGCATAGGTGATATATCTTGAGGATTATTATGATAATTAACATAAGTAATTGCTTTAATAATCCCTTGAACATAATCAACTAAAGTCATAGTTAAATAAACCTGTAAAATTGTTAATCCAATTATTAAAATAACAAAAAAGACAGATTTTTTTGTTAATTTTTTATATAATTTTAACATTATCTTCTTCTCCTTCTATAAGATTTAATACCATATGTTCTAATACATTCAAAAAGGAATTCATATCTTCTTCAGTTAAATTCATCAATGCTTTTTTTAAATAATAATCAACAATCTCATGATGCTTTAAAACAATATCTTTTCCTTCTTTAGTTAAAATAATAATTGTTTTTCTACCATCATTTTTACTTTTAGTTCTTAGAACTAATTTTTTCTTTTCTAATTGATTTAATACTCTTGCTATTCTAGCAGAAGATACGCAAAGATTATTTTCTAACATTGTAGGTGTAATATCTAAAGATTCATTATCATTTAAATAATTCAAAACAGGAAACATTCCCTTTAAGCTTCCTTCAAAATGAGAAGTTTTTCTTATTTTCCTTATCCTAATAAATAATTCTCTTATCTTAGAACTAAATTCTTTACTATCCATACTATGCTCCTTTTTTTACTAACAGTGTTAGTATTTTTAAAACACATTTATTATTTTAAAGGAAACATAGATTAAAGTCAATAAAAAAAAGAAGATTTTTTATATCTATAAAAATATATAAATTCTTCTTTTTTTATTTTAAATCTTTTATTTTTTCTTTAATCCAAATATTTGAATATTCTAACCATTTATTAACATATGCTATATTTTTTTCATCATTTCCTTCAGCTGACATATTATCAGATGTTCCTAGGCCATGTCCACCCATTGGAAATAAATGATATTCAACATTTATATTATTCTTTTTACAAGCTTCAATTAATTTTATTGAATTCATCACATTAACAGATTCATCTGTTATTGTTCCCCATAAAAACAAAGGGGGAATTGATTTATCTTTAATTTCTTTTTCTAAAGACATTTTATTATATAGCTTTTCATCATTTATTTTATCTTTTAATAAATTTTCAAAAGATGCTTTATGGATATATAATTCATCATTTGTAATTACAGGATAGCCTAGCATTAATAAATCGCATTTTTTAGTATTATAATCATCATTATGAACATTCAATTCTAAAATATTATGTCCACCAGCCGAAAAGCCTAAGCCTATAACATAAGATACTCTTTTATCTTTTCTTAATAAATCATTTACATAAGCTAAATATTTTCCAGGCATAGGATATGCTTCATTAGATACTATATAATTAACTACAACCACATGATATCCAAAATCATTATAATATTTAGCTATATTTCCAGCTTCTCTAGGACTGCAATGATGATATCCACCACCTGGTGATACTAATATTGTAGGTCTTTTTTCTTCATCTAAAAAATATGTTCTATAATAATTTTTAGTATTTAAAATATAATGTGTTTCAACATTTGCCTTACATAATAATCTTATTAATAATCTATAATATTTTAGCTTTTCTTCTTTAATAATAGGATCTTTAATATCTTTAATTATTTTTTCTAAATTATTAAATTCATCTTCATAATGCTTTATATAAATATCGCTTTTATTTCTTCTTAAAATAGGACCAAATTCAATATCAAATTCATCTAATGATTCTATACCACTTTCTACTACTATTATTTCATAATATTTATTTTGTTCTAAAATAGATACCTCATTTATAATTTTAAAATTATTTTCATTTAAAAATTTTCTAAGAAAAGGCCTATCAGAATTAGCTTGTAATATTAATCTTTTATTTTTTATTTTATCAAAAGAATTTAATAAAATGTTTTTAATTAATATACCACCCATACCTGCAATAATAGCACAATCAAATTCTTTATCAATATTTTTAAAGCCATCAGATAAAACAAAATCTATTTTATCTTCAAATCCCTTTGAATTTTTTTTTGCTTGATTTAAAGGTGATGCATTTATATCAGCTGATATAGCATGCTTAACATTATATTTTTTTATTGCTTCAAGGGCCACATATCCATGATCACAGCCAATATCACAAATTACATCAAAGCCTTTTGTAAGGCTTGCTAATAAATCTATTCTTTCCATAATTAATCCCTATATGATTCTTTTAATAATTTTGTTTCATTTAAATTTTTAAGTTTCCTTAATGCTTTACATTCAATTTGCCTGATACGTTCTTTAGAAACATTCCCCATTTTTTTCCCAATTTCTTCTAATGTTTTAGGAACACCATCTTCTAATCCATATCTTAATTTTAAAATTTGTGCTTCTCTTTCAGTTAAATTATTACTTAATAATTTATTTATTTCAACACTCAAATCTAATCTTTTACAATATTCATAAGGATCATTATTTATACCATCAGCAACAAAATCACCAACAGTTGAATCATCCTCATCACCTATAGGCTTTTCTAATGAAATAGGTGATTGATATGAATCAAGCATCATAGATATTTTTTCTTTAGAAATACCTGTTTTCTTTTCTAATTCTTCAAATGTTGGTTTTCTTCCTAATTCTTTAGATAAAATTTCTTCTTCTTTTTTTATTTTTGAAATTGATTCTAATAAATGAGAAGGTAATCTAATTGTTCTTGATTTATCTGTTAATGCTCTTAATATACCCTGTCTAATCCAAGGTGTTGCATATGTTGAAAATTTGTTTCCTTTTTTATAATCAAATTTATCAATTGCTCTTGCAAGACCAATATTTCCTTCTTGAATTAAATCCATTAAGCTTAATCCTCTTTTAGAATATTTTTTAGCAATTGATGCAACTAATTTTAAATTAGAATATATTAATTTATTATATGCATTCATCCCTTCATCAATTTTATTATAAAGCTTTATATAATCTTGTTCTGAAACTGTATTTAAAAAATTTGATTCTATTTCTTTTATTTTTTCTTTTGATTCTTTTCCTTCATTATATATTTTAAACAATTCATTTTCTTCTTCATAGCTTAAAATAGCATAGGTTCCAATTTCATTAAAATATATTTTAACAATATCATTTGATTTAATTAGATTTTCATAATTTCTTTCTATTGCCTCATCATCTAATTCATCATTTTCTTCATCAGCTAAAATTTTTATGCCTTCTTTATCTAAAAATTCTAATGCAATATCATAATCATATTCTCCTATATATTTTAAAACCTCAGATAAAGATAAAATATAATTATTCTCAATGCCTATTTTTTTTAATTGTTCTAAAGCATCTTTTAATTCCATAATATCCCCTCAATATTGTGTCATATTTAAAATAATTATAAACAATTTTTTTAAAAAAATAAATATAAAAAGGCAAGCTTTATAACAAAAATAAATTGTTAATATCTTGCCTTTTTTATAAAACATTTTAATGCTTAATAATGAAATCTTTTAATTTTTTACTTCTAGCAGGACTTCTAAGCTTTCTTAAAGCTTTAGCTTCTATTTGTCTTATACGTTCTCTTGTAACATTAAATTCCTTACCAACTTCTTCTAATGTTCTTTGTCTTCCATCTATAAGTCCAAATCTTAATCTTAAAACTCTTTCTTCTCTTTCTGTTAAAGTAGATAAAACCTCATCAAGCTCTTCTCTTAATTTCATTTTAGCAGTATATTCATATGGATCTAAAGCATGTGGATCTGAAATAAAATCACCTAAAGATGAATCTTCTTCTTCACCAACTGGTTGTTCAAGTGAAATAGGCTCTTGAGCAATCTTTTGAATTTGTTGAACTTTTTCAACAGATATACCCATTCTTTCTGCAATTTCTGCTTGGCTTGGTTCTCTTGATAATTCTTGAACTAATTGACGTTGAGTTCTAACTAATTTATTAATTGTTTCAACCATATGAACAGGAATTCTTATTGTTCTTGCTTGGTCAGCAACAGCTCTTGTTATAGCTTGTCTTATCCACCAAGTTGCATATGTTGAAAATTTATATCCTTTAGTAACATCAAACTTATCAGCGGCTACTATTAATCCTATATTTCCTTCCTGAATAAGGTCTTCTAAACTTAGACCTCTTCCTAAAAAGGACTTTGCTTTTCTAACTACTAAACGTAGATTATGATTGATTAATTCTTGTCTTGCTTCTTCGTCATAATCTTTTCTTGATGCTAATTCTTTTTCTTCCTCAATAGTTAATAGTTTATAATCAGATATACTTCTAAGATATATTTTTAAATTATCTGATGTAATTGCTGAGATATCTCCACTACTTATCTTGTCACTAATATCAATTTCTTTTTCTATACAATAAACTTCTATAATATTTATGATTGTTTGATCATCAGTTAATCTTTCAATATTACCAGTAATTATTAAGTCTTTATAACTATTATAAATATGTTCTACTAAAGAACTATATTTGTCTGAATTATTTAATAAAGCAATAATTGTATCAAATGATGCTTCAATATTTATTTTTCTTAATTCCTTATGTACTATAGAAAGCATTTCTAGAGGATTTTTATTATTATTACTTGTAATAATTTCATCTACATAACTTGCTAAAGATTTATTATCTTTTGCTTTAGAAGTTAATAATTCTAGTAGATGCTGTTGAAAAAAAGATTTAATAAATTTTTCAAAATTATTAGTACCGGAATGTTTTTTTCCAAATGAAATAACAATAGGAATTTCATCCAATAATTCTTCTTTAGTAATACCAAATGCTTTATATTTTTTATAAAATTGAGCGCATAAAGAACTTAACCAAGAAATCAATTCTTGATTATTTTCTTCATAATC
>CAJOQR010000050.1 GCA_905236965.1 uncultured Acholeplasmatales bacterium
CATATAAAAATTAAAGGTGTTGAATATATTAAATGTCATAATTTTAAAGCTATACCTGATGGTTGTAATATTTTTCAAATGGATGGAGAAACCTTAGATTATGCAAGAGAAGTAATTGTAAAATCATAATAATTATTATACAAGTGTTTTCCTAGCGAAAACACTTGTTTTCGATAATTTATTATTATATAATAAACACATATTTGTTAAAGGAGTTGAAAATAATGTTTCATAGTACAAGAGGATGTGAAAAAGTCTCATCACAAGAAGCAATTTTAAATGGCTTAGCAAAAGATGGAGGCCTTTATATAATTGATAAAATTCCTAATATTGATTATCATGAATTTTTAAATGATGATTATAAAACAATAGCTGCTAAAATTTTACATAAAATTTTTAATGAATTTGAATATGAAGAAATTAAAAAAGAAATAGATGAAGCATATTCATCATTTGATATAGAAAATGTTGTTGAATTAAAAAAATGCGATAATGCTTATTTTTTAGAATTATTTCATGGCCCTACATTAGCTTTTAAGGATTTAGCTTTAGTAGTTTTACCTAGATTAATGAAATTATCAAAAAAGAAGCTAGGATATGATAAAAATATCACAATTTTAACTGCTACATCAGGAGATACAGGAGGAGCAGCTTTAAATGGCTTTAAGGATATTGAAGGCATTTCTATAGTTGTTTTATATCCTTTTGGAGGTGTAAGCCCTGTTCAAGAAGCACAAATGTCATCCTTTAAATCTAAAAATGCAAAGGTTTTAGCAATAAAGGGTAATTTTGATGATTGTCAAAATTTAGTAAAAAAGATTTTTAATGAGCATAAGGATTTAAGCTTATCAAGTGCTAATTCTATAAATATTGCAAGACTTGCACCACAGGTTGTATATTATTTTTATAGCTATGTTGAATTATTAAGAAAAGGTGAAATAAAGGATGGCGAATTAATTAATTTTGATGTTCCTACTGGAAATTTTGGTAATATTTTTGCAGGCTTTTATGCAAAAGCAATGGGACTTCCAATTAATAATTTAATTTGTGCATCTAATAAAAATTCTGTTTTAACTGACTTTTTTAATAATGGTGCTTATGATAAAAATAGACCATTTTATAAAACTAATTCACCTTCTATGGATATTTTAATTTCATCTAATTTAGAAAGATTAATATATTATGGTGCAAATGAAGATGTTGTTAAAACAAAAGAATTAATGGAATTATTAATTAAAGAAGGCAAATATGATTTTAATAATCCATTTGATTATTTTAAAGCATATACAACAGATGAAGAAAATACATTAAGAACAATAAAATATGTTTATGATAAATATAAATATTTAATTGATCCTCATACAGCAGTTGCCTTTAGTGCTTATTTAAAATATTCATTAGATAATAAAGATAATTTAAAAACAGTTGTTGTATCAACTGCATCACCTTTTAAATTTGCAGCATCTGTTTTAGAAGCTTTTGATGCTAAAAGTGAAGATGATGAGGTTAAAGCATTATCTAATAAATTTAATATTAAAATTCCATCAGTGTTAAATTATCCTTTAGTTGAACGTGAAATTGTTGATTTAAATGAATCAGAAGATTATATAGTGGATGTGATAAAATGTTTTTAGTTAAAGTAAACGCAACAAGTGCTAATGTTTGTGTTGGCTTTGATGTTTTAGGATTAGCTTTAGATATTCAAAATGAATTTAGCTTTGAAATATCAAATGAATTTTCATTTAAAGGATTTGAAAAGCAATATTGTACTATAACAAATAATTTAGTTTATAAATCTTATTGCAAGGTTTTTGAACTTTTAAATAAAAAAATAATACCAGTAACAATTTCTTATAAAGGAGAAGTGCCTGTATCACGAGGATTAGGCTCTTCATCTACTTTAATTGTTGCAGGAATTTTTGGGGCTAATGCTATATTAGGTAATCCTTTATCTAAAGATGAATTATTTAATCTTGCTTGTAAAATTGAAGGGCATCCTGATAATGTTGCCCCTGCAATTTATGGAGGATTAATTGCATCATATAAAGCAAATGATTGTTATAATACTATCTCATATGAAATATCAAAGGATTTAAAATTTATTACAATTATTCCACCTTATAAATTATCTACTAATGAAGCAAGAAAAGCATTGCCTAAATTTTTACCTTATAGTGATATTGTAAATAATTTATCAAGAATAGTTAATATACCTTATGCTTTTAAAAATGGTGATATAAATTTATTAAAAGAATTATTTAATGATAAATTACATGAGCCTTATAGAGGAAAATTAATTAAAGATTATGAAAATATAAAAAATGATTTAAAGGATTTAGAATGTGCAATGGCAATATCTGGTTCAGGATCTAGTATGCTTGTTATAACAAAAAAAACTGATATTGTTTTAGATAAATTAAAAAAATATAATTATGAAATTAAAATAGTAGGCGTTGGTTCTAAAGTTATAGTTGAAGAGGTATAAAATGAGTGATGATTATTATGTAATACATAAAAAAGTATTACCAGATTATTTTGAAAAAGTAATTTTAATAAAAGAAGCTATTTCTCAAGGATCTAATATAAGTGATGCATGTAAAGAAATA
>CAJOQR010000051.1 GCA_905236965.1 uncultured Acholeplasmatales bacterium
AAATATTTCAAAAAAACAATAATATCCATATATTGCTGAGCCATATATACTCTGAGAAATTCCACTTAATTTTGTTTTCTTTTCTCCTTTAGGAGTAATTAAATTTATTTTAGCATTATTTTCAGCTGTATTATTTGATATTTCACCTCTATATAAATATACTTTTGAAATATAATCTGCATAAATTGCAGCCCCAATACTTCTTTGAGATAAGGAATAAGCAGTATTTCCATTATTTGTTGAATTTTCATTTGAATATATGTCAGAATTATTTATTAATTGATTATTACATATTTTTCCACCAAACATATTAAATGTTGAATTTTCTAAAAAAATTCCTCCCTTTACATCATATGTTAAATTTTTAGTCATTTCTTCAGGTAATATACCTGAACTCATATTTTTATTTATAACCATTTCTTGAATATTATTTGAAATTTCTCCTCCGTACATATTTATTTTACTATAATTTTTCGCAAATATTGTTGAGCCAAAATCTATATTTGATGAAGGTAAATATGAAATTCTAAATAAATTATTGCACAAAATTATATTATCATATATTGATAATTCTCCATCAATTATTCTTATTAATTGAGAAGTAGCTGCAACATTCTCTTTATTTCCATCGATAATAATTTTTCCTTTCATATTTTCTTCTCCTAAAGATAATAATCCTTTTTCAATTTGAAATAAAGGTAATTCAATTAATGTTGCATCTCTTTTAATTATTATTTCATTTTGATTGGTAACTATTTTAATATTTTTGAAGTTATCTACAAGAATTGAAGAATTAGCATTATATACGTAATTATTATTGTCTTTATTTAATGTAATAATTAATCCTTCAATTATATAGAAATTATCTTGAATATATATACCTTCATTATATTTAAATTGTTCGATAGTGGATTTTAGTTCATCCCAATTATTTACAGATTTTTCAATATAATCATATTTTATTTTAATTTTATTTTTCAAATAATTTGAATGTTTTTTATTCTCTGGTATATAAAATATTTCATTTTTAACTTTTTTTATTCCTGGAGTTCCAAATCCTAATGCAACTTCATCATTATAAATTATTGCACAAATCTCATATTCATCTTGGATTGTATATAAATAATTTACTTCTTTATCTTCTAAGTAATATACATTTAAATAATATGGATTACCTATTTCATTTGAAATCACTGCATATTCTGGGGAAAGTACATTTAAATAATCAGCAGTATTAGAAACTGCATATCCATGATGCCCTAATTTTAAAAAATCTATTTTTCCAATTTCATATTTCATTCTATCTTCATCTCCTATTAATTCTCCACCGACATTTTTTTTAACATTATTTATATCTCCAGAAAAAAAAGCTTTTTTATTCCCCTGAAATAATAATACTCCTAAAGAATTTTCATTTTCTCCACTATATATAGCTCTTTGCGTTTTACTTTCTCCTGTGATATATAAATTTCCTTCTTCATCAAATATTTGCCAATTCATTATTTTAATTTTTGCACTTCCAAATTGAAAATTAGTATTTTTATCATTAAAAAATACAAAATTTTCAGGTTTTGCATTTTCAGAAGCTTTTCTAAAAGCTTCATTTCTGTTTGGGCTGTATTCATCTGAAACTACTGATGCATATGATACTCCTAAAATTTTAATATTTTTATTAATCGCTCTTACCATAATAAGATTATATGTAGATTGATGACCACCAAGAGACCATTTAACATCAAATTCTTTCATAATTAATAGATCTACTTGAAAATTATCTAAAACGGAAGGAGCTCCTCCATTATGATCGACATGAGTATGAGTAATACAAAAAAAATCTAATTTTTTAACATTATGCTTTTCTAAAAAAATGCAAACTCCTTTTCCGTTTCCTGAAAATCCAGAATCCATTAAAGCATGCCTTACAACTCCATTTGAATCGATATTTTCAAGAAGCATACAATCTCCACAATCAGCTCCTCTATTAACTTCAGATAAAAAATATACATAAGTTTTTTCTCTCATATTATTTTTTAAAATTTATGAATACTTAATATTAATTAAAATTAAGCCATTCTGCCTTTTATTTCCTAAGATAATGTTGTTTAGAAAATTTAATTATATAAAAATACTATATATTGAAAAAAAT
>CAJOQR010000052.1 GCA_905236965.1 uncultured Acholeplasmatales bacterium
CTTTTTATTTTATATTTTAATTTTATCTTTTCTATATTTTTTAAATGGAATATATTTAGATACATTATTTATATAATTTTCATATTCAGGATATTTTGAAGAACTAATTTTTTCTCCAAATCCAGAGCTTCCTATAAATAGCGTTATTAACAACAGTGCTCCAATAGCTGAATAATTAAATAAAGCTGCTCCTGATGCTATTGTAAAAATATAAAATGAAACCCAAGTCATTTGTTCTGCAAAATAGTTTGGATGTCTACTTACATTCCAAAGACCAAATGTATTAAAACCTTTATTATATGGTTCTGGTAATTGCTCTAAATTCATTCCACTATTTAGCATTTCATATTTTTTTGTTTGAAATTTCCATTGCTGTGAATCAGCAATTCCTTCATATAAAACAAAAAATAAAACTAAAATTGTTGCTAAAATATCTATACCATTAAATGATTTATCACTTGCAACACATAATAAAGCTGGTATAACAGTTAATAATACTAAGAAATTTTGATATAAAGAAATAAAGAAAAAATCAAAAATTGCCCAAATTATTCTATTTTTAAATATTTTGTTTTCTCTTAATATTTTCCATCTATAATCTTCTTCACCTTTCCAAAACTTAATACTATAAGCTCCTTTTTTAGCAAAATTATATGTTAATCTAATACCCCAAATTGTTGCTAAAACAGCCATAACAATTAATCTTGGCTTCATGCCACCCATTATAGCAATAATCCAAGCATATAATTCTGGCATAATGCTCCATAATTTATCCATTTGACTATTATTTCTTGAGATTTCTCCAACTATAAAACAATATAGAACACTTATTCCCATAGTTATCAATAAAACAATTAAAATTTTTATTTGCTCATCTGTAAATCTATCTCCAAATTTAAAATAAATTATAGGACATAATAATATTGCTGATATAACAATAATTAAAATTAAAGCTCTAATAATCTTTTTCATTAATTTTCTCCTTAAAAAGTATATCCGAATTTAATAACAATTTAAAAAGATTATAACACTGATTATTTTTAGCTTCAACTATTTAGAAAAATTTAGCTTTTTATTCAACTAATTTTAAAAAAATATTTTATTTACCTTCTTTATAACATGGAAAAATTTCACTTTTTCCATAATTTTCAATTTTATCTAATGATTGTAAATATTTAAAATCTTCTTCATTTAATTCAAAATCTATATTCATATTATCTTTCATATGAATAGGGTTTGCCGTTTTAGGTAATGCAATTGTGCCTAATTCAATGCAATATTTAATGCATAATGCAGATACAGATACACCATATTTTAAAGCCATTTTATTAATTTCTTCATCTTGTAAAATTTCACCATGTCCAATTGGTGAATATGCTTCTACTATAATATTATTTTTATTACAATAATTAATTACATCAAATGGTGTATTTCTAATGTGTACCAAAAATTGATTAACCATAGGTTTAATATGGCAATTAGAAATAATATTTTCCATATCATCAATTAAAAAATTTGATAATCCAATTGCTTTTACTAATCCTTTTTCATAAAGATCTTCTAAAGCTTTCCATACTTCTAAATTTTCTTTAAAATATCTTTTATCACCTCTAAATTCATTCCATGGCTGTGGTGCATGAATAATAACTAAATCTAAATAATCTAATTGCATAATTTCTAAAGATTTGATTACTGAATCATATGCGCTTTGATAATCTTTTAATTCGGCTGCAATTTTTGTTGTAATAAAAAGCTCTTTTCTTTCTACACCACAATTTTTTATACCTTTACCCACGCCTCTTTCATTTTCATATGCTTGAGCTGTATCAATATGTCTATAGCCTAATTTAACTGCCTCTATTATAGCTTTTTCTACCTTATCATCATCAATAAACCATGTTCCTAAACCTAATTTTGGTATTTTAATTCCATTATTTAAAATTAATTCCTTCATTTTTTTACCTCTTTTTTTAAATTTTTTCCTATCATATTTTTGTTATAGTAACTGTTACATCACCATCATTTAAAATATTTTTTAAATTAGTCACATCATCAATTTCACCAATTTTTGTATATGACCATGTGTTAGCGCCATACATTAAAGAAAATTCGCTTCCTAAATATAAAATTAAATCTCCTGGTTTAGTTGTAATTCTTTTATCATTGCTAGGAAGTGTTTTACCAAGTGATCCAACTTTTTCAAAGCCACCATATTCTTCTAAATTTAAAACAATACCTTCATTAATCAATTCATAAAATGCTATTCCTGTTACACTATCTTCTAATGTTGCTGATAAAGAATATTCATTAATTATAATATTTATTTTCATTTCTTTAACACCTTCTGCTTCTTTATTTTCTATTAATTCATCTATAATATTTTCTGAATCATTTCTTTCTAATTCAATTTGATTATTGCAAGAACAAATAGAAAAAATAAAAATTAATATTATAAAAATAAAAATTTTTTTCATTTAATCTTCTTCTAATATTGATAAAGATTTTGTAAATGAATTTAATTCATTAATTAATCCTTCTGGATTATTTATTTTATCAAATATTATCCTTTCTTTTTCATATAATTTAGATAAAATTTCATCAGCAAATATTTTTCCTTCATTTGTTAAATAAATAGCCATTTCTCTTCTTGTGCCATTTATATGAGATAAAGATATAAGTTTTTTTTCTTCTAATTCTTTAATAATTGTGTTTGCTGTTGTTCTTGGTATTTGCCATTCTTCACAAATGGATTTTTGTGTATGAATTTTACCATCATTTAATGCATATAATATCCATAAAAGATTAGGTGAATTTAAGCCAGATTGCTTACCATATTGCTCATAAATATTATCTATTTGATATATTAATCGTCCAAAATCATAAAAAAATTCTTTACTAGTCATTAATATAACCTCTCTATAATTCTATTTCGTATTTTTATTATAATACGATTTAGGATTTTTAGCAATAACTTTTTAATATTTTTTATATTTTATTCTTACTCAAAAATTAATGTTAATTGATTTAAAAAAAGGTATATTATAATAAAAATGTCGAAACACATTAATATACAATTTAGGTGTAAACAAAAAGGGATGATTACAATCATCCCTTTTTTCAATTTTTCAAAAAAAATATCCAAATTTTATCCAAGTTTTTACACAAAAACATTTACATGCGCTAACGTATAGCGCATAATA
>CAJOQR010000053.1 GCA_905236965.1 uncultured Acholeplasmatales bacterium
GGATTTAATTATAAATGGGATATGGGTTGGATGAATGATACATTAAAATATTTTAAATTAGATCCTATTTATAGAAAATATCATCATCATCAATTAACTTTTTCAATGGCATATTTTTATAATGAGGAATATATTTTACCATTATCTCATGATGAAGTAGTTCATATGAAGGGATCTTTAGTAAATAAAATGCCTGGAGATCAATGGCAGCAATTCGCAAATTATAGATTATTAATTGGATATATGATGACACATCCTGGAAAAAAATTATTATTTATGGGAAATGAATTAGCATCATATGATGAATGGCATTATGAAAGTGAGCTACCATGGTTTATATCAAAATATCCAATTCATGATGCAGCAACACATTTTGTAAAAGATATAACAAAATTATATAAAAATGAACCATGCTTATATGAAAGGGATTATGATCCTTTAGCTTTTAATTGGATTGAAGCAAATAACATAGATCAATCAATTTATATTTTTGAAAGATATTCAAAAGATAATCATATAATTGTTGTTATGAATGCAACACCTGTAACATATGATAATTATAGAATTGGTGTTGAAGGAGATTATTTTTATGAAGAATTAATTAATTCAGATAAATATGAATATAATGGCTCAGATAGAATAAATCCATTGCCTTTAAAGGTTGAAAATATTCCATGGCAAAATAAAAAAAGAAGCATAAATATTACTGTTCCACCATTAGGAATTGCTATATTTAAACCAATTGAAAAGCCTAAAAAAAAGACAAATAAATCTAAAAAAATAAATATAAAAGATTAATTATGAAAATGTTTACAAATAAACATTAGTATACTTAAAGTAGAAAATTTATATAACTTGTGATAATATAAAAATATATTCTTTTAGAATATATTAGGAGGGAATTATGAAATATCATGGCTTTGATAATGTAAAAACATTCAAAGAATTGTTTGTTTCAACTGTTGAAAATTTATATGCAATTGATTTTAAAGATTCAACACCTTATCAGCAATATGTTGCATTAGGAGAAATGCTAAGATTAAAAATTGCTGATGATTGGAAACAAACAAATAAATTAATCAATGAACAAGGTTTAAAGAAAGTTTATTATTTTTCAATGGAATTCTTAATGGGAAGAATGATTACTAATAATTTAATGAATGCTGGAGTTTATCCAACTGTAAAAGAAGCATTTCAAGAATTAGGAATTGATATTAATGAAGTTGAACATCAAGAAACAGATGCAGGATTAGGAAATGGTGGTTTAGGAAGACTTGCCGCATGCTTTATGGATTCAGTTGCTTCACTTGGCCTTCCTGTTTTTGGAAATTGTATTAGATATAGATATGGTTTTTTTGAGCAAGGTATTAAAAAAGGATACCAAATAGAGCATCCAGATAGATGGTTAAAGGATATAAATGTTTGGGAAGTAAGAAAAGATGAAGATGCTGTTGAAATTCCATATTATGGTTGGATAGATATTCGTTCAAAAAATGGTTCTATTGAAGTTAGACATAAAGATGCTGAATATGTTAAAGCAGTACCATATGATATTCCTATTATAGGTGATAATAATCATATTGTTACAACATTAAGGCTATGGAGTGCAGAACCAGCTAGTGTTTACCCATCTTCTAATCCATTTGAATATCATGCAAAATTAAGAGAAATATCTTCAATGCTTTATCCAAATGATGATACTGATGAAGGTAAAATTTTAAGATTAAAACAACAATATTTCTTTGTATCTGCTGGTGTAACTGATGCAATAAAGCATTATAAAGAAAATCATAAAAATATAAAAGATTTACCAAAATATGTTTGTTTCCATATTAATGATACACATCCAGCAATGATTGTTGCTGAATTAATGAGAATTTTAGTTGATGAAGAAAAATTAGAATGGGATGATGCATGGGATATTACAAAGCAATGCTGTGCATATACTAATCATACAATTTTATCTGAAGCTTTAGAAAAATGGCCAATTTATTTATTTAAAAATTTATTACCAAGAATTTATACAATAATAGAAGAAATCAATAGAAGATTATTAATTGAAATTGCAGATAAATATGGTGATAATTCAAAAGAAGCATATGAAATGGCAATTTTAAAAGATAATAAAGTTCATATGGCTAATTTAGCAATTCATGGATCTTTTAGTGTTAATGGTGTTGCTGCATTACATACTGAAATTTTAAAAAATATAGAAATGAAAGTATTTAATGATTATTATCCTAATAAATTTAATAATAAAACAAATGGTATAACTCATAGACGTTGGCTTGTTCATTCAAATCCTGAATTAGTTGCTATTTTAGATGATTATGTTCCAGAATGGAAAAATGATTTTGAACATAATTTAGAAAAATTAGAAGCATTTTCTTATGATGAAGAAGTCCAAAAGCGTTTTGCTGCAATGAAAAGAGAAAGAAAAAAGGCTTTGGCAAAAAAGATTTATCAATCACAAGGAATTTCAATTGATACAAATTCAATTTTTGATGTACAAGTAAAAAGATTACATGAATATAAACGTCAATTAATGAATGCTTTACATATAATGTATGTATATAATCAATTAAAAAATAATCCAGAATTTAAAGCAAATTATTATCCTCATACATATATTTTTGGTGCTAAATCAGCTCCTGGATATTGGTTTGCTAAAAAAATAATTAAATTAATAAATACAATTGCTGATAAAGTAAATAATGATGATGAAACTAATTCATTATTAAAGGTTGTTTTTGTAATCAATTATAATGTTACTTATGCAGAAACAATTATACCAGCAGCTAATGTATCAGAACAAATTTCAACTGCTTCAAAAGAAGCATCAGGAACATCAAATATGAAATTTATGATGAATGGTGCTATTACATGTGGTACTTTAGATGGTGCTAATGTTGAAATTAAGGATCTAGTTGGTGATGAAAATATTGTTATTTTTGGTATGAATGCTAAAGAAGTAACAGATTTATATAAAAATAATAATTATAATCCAATGGATTATTATAATAATGATCCTATTATTCATGAAATTATTGATCAGTTAACTAATGGATTTTTTGAAAATGTTGATAAAGATGAATTTGCTGAAATTAAAAATAGATTATTATACCATGATGATTATTTCATTTTAAAGGATTTTAGAAGCTATATTGAAGCTCAACAAAAAATAAATGAATTATATAAAAATCAAAAAGAATGGTTAAAAATATCAATTATTAACACAGCAAAATCTGGTTTCTTTACAACAGATAGAACAATGCGTCAATATAATGATGACATTTGGCATACTTCACCAATCAAATTGAAGTAAAAAAGTAGGTTTAACCTACTTTTTTTAAAAAGGATTTAAAATGATTGAATTTAAATTAGAAAATGAAATTGATAATAAAATTAATTCATTAAATAAATTAACAAAAATATTATCTTTTTTAAGAATATTATTAGCAATAAATGCAATAATATGGATTATAGTAGGATTATCTTATTTAGAATTTTATATTTATATAGCTTTAATATTTAGCATTATAACTATTTTATTTTTTTCTTTTTCAAATAAATATTTTGATGAATTAAATTTATGTAAAAAAAGAAAAGAAGTTTATTTATCGCATAAAAGAAGAAGAAAATTAGAATTATCATATTTTCAAGATGATGGAAGAGATTTTTTAGAAAAAGATGATTATAAATTGCAGGATTTAGATATTTTTGGCCCACATAGCTTATTCCAATATATAAATGTTTCTAAAACTAAATTAGGAAAAGAATTATTAGCATCATCATTAAAATCATTACATCCTTTTGATGAAAGAACAAGAATTACTGCAAATGCATTTGTTGATGAGCAAACCTTAGAATTAGAAGCTTCTTTATTAGAATTTAAAAATAATACTAAATCAATAAATTATGATGAATATAAAAGTATTTTAAATAAAAAAATAAAATTAAGTTTTTTAAATATAATTCCTTTAATATTTTTAATTTCAACAATTATTTATTTAATTGTTGCATTGGCATTAGATTTAAAAATATATCCTTTAATTTTTGGCGTTATATTAACAACTATTTCAGCTAAAAAATTTAATAATAATGATGTTTTTATGCTTGATTCATTTAAATATTATGAATTATCAACAGCCTATTTAAAGGTTTCAAATACAATAATTAATTTAAATTATTATGATGAATATTTTAATTTATTAAAAAAAGAAATTAATGATAATATTAAACCTTTAAATAATATGAAAAAATTATATTTAACATTATCATCAAGAAAAAATATAATTTTTAATTTATTATTAGATATTATTGATTATGATTTTTTCTTAATATTATTTTATAATCATAAAATAAAAAAATTAAAAGATATAAGTATTTTATTTGAAAATGTTGCAAAAATAGAAGTAATAGCATCCTTTTCAATAATTGGAATTGATAATGAAATATATTCTATCCCAACAACAAATGAATTTATAAAAGGAACAGATTTATATCATCCATTAGTAAAAAATTGTGTAAAAAATGATTTTGAATTAAAAGGTGGGGTAATCTTAACAGGCTCAAATATGAGTGGAAAGACAACTTTTATGAGAACTATTGGTATAAATCAAGTTTTATTTAATGCAGGCTCACTTGTATTTGCTGAATCATTTTCATCTTCATATTTTCCAATTTATACATCCTTAAGAGCAAATGATATGCTAAAAGAAGGTATATCAACATTTTATGCTGAAATATTGCGTATGAAAAAAGCAAATGAAGGAATAAAATTACAAAAATCATTAATATTAATAGATGAAATTTTTAAAGGAACAAATGCATATGAAAGAATAAACGCATCATTTAAAGTTATTGATAAATTTAATCAATATAATGCTTTATTCATAATTTCTTCACATGATTTTGAATTATGTGATGCAAATAATATTTTAAATTATCATTTTAATGAAACATATCAAGATGATTTAATTAGCTTTGATTATAAAATAAAAGAAGGTAAAAGCGAAACTAAAAATGCTTTATACCTTCTAAAAATGGCAAATATTATTGATTAAGTAAAAATCTTAGACAACCATTATGATCATTATCATATTTGGTTGTCTTTTTTAATTTAGCTGCTAAATTTGAATTTAACATTGCAATTTTTTCATCACATAAATTTATAAATGATAAATTTTCTATTGAATCACCTATACCTATAGTTATATCTGGATTAAAATATTTAATTATTTTTTTGAAAATAATTAAATTATTAAAATCTTTTGCAAAAATTTTAATAATTATTCTTTTTAAATCAGATGCAATTATTTCATAACCTAAATTTTTTTCATTTAAATAATTAATAAATTCATCCTTTAAATTAATGTTTATTGCAAAATTAAAAGATGGTAGGTCTATATCAAATTTATCAATTATAATTCTTTTTTCTAAAGGGTAAAAAAAATTTAATCTATCTTGATAATTATAAATATATGAATTGATTGAATTAGTAGTCCATCCTGTATAAATAGAATTAGAAAATTTATTTAAAATTTCATTTAAAATTAAATAAGATATATTTGATTTAATTATTTTATCATCTAGAATACCCATTGAATCTTTTATACTATAAAAGCTTATATTTAATAAATTATTATTCTTAAATTCATTTAAAAAATTAAAAGATGAATTCGAAATAATGCAAATTTTATTATCTATAGTATATTTTTTTATATCTAAGATTGTTTCTTTTAAAACAATCGAGCTAGAATTTGTTAATGTATTATCAAAATCTAATAAAGCAAGTTCCATTTAAATCACCTTTTAAATTATACAATATATTTTATTTTATAACAAATTTATATCTTTTGATTTTTAAACTATTATATTATATAATATAATAGATAAGTAGGTGCAATGTATGAATACAATATTATTTCAAATATGGATATTCAAAATAGATTTTTCTACTATTTTAAGCTTTTTAATTGGAGTTTTAGTAGGATTTGTTTTATTGTGCTTAATTTATGTAATATTTGTATTATCTTCTTTAAGAGATAAAAAATTTTTAATTAAAACAAAAGATGATTCTTTAACAACTACAGAAGTTAAATCAATGATTTTAACTGCTCAAAAAACATATAAAGATAAAAATTTAAGAGGGAATAAAAAAAGATTTTCTTTTGCAACAGAAATAGGAAAAGATTTAGTATATGGTATTGCCACAAGATTTTATCCGAAATCTAAATATCCTTTATTAGAATTATCTGTTGATGAGACGATTATGCTTACAGTTTATATTAAAGAACGTTTAGAAGACATATTAAATAGAAGAGGTTTAAGAACTTTAAAAAGATTTAAAATTGCTGATATGGTAAATATTGCCAATAAATCTAATAAGGTTATGAATTCTGAAGCTTTTAAGGTTACCAAAGAGGTTGGAGTTGTAGCAACAAAAATAAAAAATGTTTTAAATGTAATAAATCCAATATTATTAGTAAGAAAATATATTATTGGCTCAACTTTAAATATTATTACTGATAAATTATGTGTTGTAGCATTAGCTGTTATTGGTGAAGAAACATATAAAATCTATTCTAAATCAGTATTTAAAAAGGAAGTTGAAATTGATTCTAATGTTGATGAAATATTATCATCAATAGATGAAGATTTTAAAAATGCAACTAAATCAACAGATGAAGAAAATATAAAAGAAGAAATAGATATTCCTGAATTTAATGAAATAAAATTTATGACAAAAAGCTATACAAATGATTTAAATGATAATAAGCCAATTGATGTAATAGCTGATATGCCTTTAATGATTTTTAATGAAAAAGAGGATGAGTTAGATGAAGAAGAACAAGCACAATAGTGATAATATTAGTATAATTTTAGATGATAAATTTGAAATTCCTCAAGTATTTAGAGAAACACAAAATTTATTGAGAAGAAAAGATGTATTTGAAAGAGAAAATGTTGCATCTCCATTTCATGGATCTAATGTTTTAGATAAAACACTTCAATCTGATTCTGCAGGGCAGGTTGATGTTGATTATGGATATGATTATATAAGAAATGAAGAGGATAGACATATATCTGATGAGGAATTAATTCGTAGGCATGGTACTAAATATTATGAATTTACTATTTTAAATAAAGATTCAGTTGAAGAAATTAAAGAAGGATCTTTATATGATAAGCCTAAATTAGAAAAAAATGTTTCAAAACCAAAGCCAAAAATGTTTAGCTTTATTGAAACAGAACAAGATATAGAAAATATAAAAGATGAAGCTATTCAAGATGAATTAAAGAAAGATCAAGCTATAGAAAAAGATTATAATGATAGTGAAGCTGAATTTAAATTAAATATTGAAATTGATGATAAAAATTATAATTATAATACATATAATGATGATATGCCTAAGCCTGAACAGGCAAATATTCCATCATTTTTATCTAAGGCAAATAAAGAAAATACAGAAAAAAATATGGAATTTGAATATTCAAGCAATGAAAATTTTGAATTTGATGTTCCTAATATGGATGCTCCTGAAATCAAATTTGATAATCCAGCAATCGATAAAAATCAAACAATTGAAGAAGCAATTTCAAGAATGAATGAAAATAATTTTAAATTTGCATCTAATCCAACTCCTCCTACTATAGATGAGGAAAAAGAAATTTATAAATCTAATTATGAAGATTATTCTATTCCTTATGAAAAAATATTTAAAAAGAGTAGTGGCGTAACAGAAGATGATGTAAATTTTTTAGAGCAAAAGAAAGAAACTATCAATCAGGTTTTGCGTGATTTTGATATTGATGGTGAGGTTGTTAATTATACAAGAGGCCCTGCTTTTACTAGATATGAAATTGGTTTAGCTCCTGGTGTAAATGTTAAAAAAGTAAATTCTATTTATAATAATTTACAATTAGATTTACAATCTGAATCATTAAGATTATTATCTCCTATTCCAGGAAAAAATACGATTGGTATAGAAGTACCTAATGAAAAAAGGGAAATTGTTTCATTTGGTGATTTAATAAATGAAGATTTTATAAATGATGGTAAACCTTTAAATGTTGCTTTAGGCAAAAATATAGATGGTTCATTAGTTTATAAAGACATTACAAAAATGCCACATTGCTTAATTGCAGGTGCAACAAAATCTGGTAAATCTGTATCAATAAATACAATAATTATTTCTCTTTTAGTTAAAAATAGTCCTGATGATTTAAAATTAATTTTAGTAGATCCAAAAAAAGTAGAATTTTCTTTTTATAACGATATTCCACATCTTGCAACTCCAATAATTGATGATCCACAAATTGCATCAGAAGCCTTAAAATGGGCTGTTGAAGAAATGGATAGAAGATATGAGGTTTTTGCAAGAAATAGAGTTAGAAATTTAGAAGGCTATAATGAAAAAAGAAAATTGGATTCAGAATTAGAAAAAATGCCTTATTATGTAATAATAATTGATGAATTTAATGATTTAATTATGCAATGTGCTAATGATGTTAATTATTGTGTCTTAAGATTAGCACAAAAAGCTAGGGCTGCAGGTATGCATGTAATTTTAGCAACACAACGTCCTACAACTGATGTTGTTAACGGTACAATTAAAGCAAATTTCCCTTGCAGAATTGCATTTAGAGTTTCATCAGATGTAGATTCAAGAGTTATTTTAGATGAGGTGGGTGCTGAAAGCTTACTTGGAAATGGTGATATGTTAATAAAAACAGATCAACCTTTACAACGTGCTCAAGGTGCATATATTTCAGATGATGAAATTGCAGCTGTTGCTGATTATTTAATTGATAATTATGATACTGATTTTGTATTTTCACATGAAGATTTATGTAAAAAAGTTCAACAAGCTGGTGGTGTTACAATTTCAAGAAAAGATCCTGAAGAACCAGATGATTTATTATATGAAATAGCATCTGCTTGTGTTCAACAAGGCGTTTGTTCAATTAATTCTATTCAAAGTGCATTTCAATTAGGATTTAATAGAGCACAAAGAATTGTAACAATTTTAGAAGATAGAGGTATAGTTTCACCTAAAAATGGTACAAAAGGAAGAGAAATATTAGTTGATATATATGAATTAAATAAAATGTTTGGAAAAGAAGATTAATTATATGGAAGAAAAAAATGAAAATATAGAAAA
>CAJOQR010000054.1 GCA_905236965.1 uncultured Acholeplasmatales bacterium
AAATAATTATGATTATAGTGCAGCAGGTTTTAATGGTGATAATGGTGGTGCTGAAGAAGTTCCATCAGAAAATTGGAAAGAATATAAAGCAATATATAAAGGATTTGGTCCTTTTACAGGAGTTATTAAAGATATTAGAGGAAAATTTCGACCAGGAACAAAACAAGTACAACCTATATTTTTATGCAATTATGGGCAAAACAATGATGCAATATTAGAAATAAAAAATATTGAAATGATTTTAAAAAATACTCAACATTCTTAAATAATAATATTATTTTGATTAAAGTTTAATTTAATTAATTTGAATAATTAAAAATAATAAATTAAGCATTAATTAATAATTTTAATTATTTTATTTTTTTCTTCTAATTTATCATCAATCCAATTATCTTCATATTTAATAATATTATTTTCTATCAAATAATTTTTCTTTTCCACTTTTTAAATCATTTTTAAATTCTCCTTCATACTACTCATCATTATCATAAATTTCTTTTCCATTGCCTTCTTTTACACCATCAACCCAATCACCTTCATATTTTATTTTTCTCTCTTTAGTAAATAATTTCCCTCTTCCATTATGTTCTCCATTTTTAAAAGTTCCAAATTAAGCCATGCTTAGTCAAATTATTCTTCAATAATTTTTTTATTTCTTCATTCTTTATTGATTCATTTAATTGCAATTTTGGTTCATTTTCATATATTTTTTGTTTCTGAATCATTATAGGATATTTAATGTATCTATATATTTTTTTGAAAAATACATTTTTTTTCCCAAAATTTAATTATTTTTAAAAGTCTATTAATAAATTCTAATTCATCTCCGAAAGTTTAGCGCATAATAAAAATAATTTCTTCCATAATTGAACCGAATCTTATAATATATTTATCTTTTTTAAGAATATAGCTTTGAAACATTACTTCATGCATTAAATAAAAAAGACCTAATTTGTATCCCCAAATTTAGTTGATTTAAAAAATATAATCATATATCTACTATTATTCTACTATTATCTATATTTTTAATCATATAATTTGAGGCTTCTGATATTTTTTCCTCACTACAATCCATTTCATTTAATAATTTACATAAAAGTTGTTCTTGGAAAATTTTATTTATTTCAGACCAATTTTTGAGACTTTTTTTACAAAATGAATTTTTGCAATTCAATCACATCATTGGAGTAATCAATAGATCTTTAAATATAGGACAAATTATTGAATCTTTTATGGTATTATATGTTTCATCTTGTACAATATTTTTTTCATTCATATAATCTTGAAGAGACTCCATTTTATTTAATTATTGATAAAATATTAGAAATATATTTAATTAATAATAATTTTTATTCAAAAAATATTTTAAAAATTTTTAATGAAATTTCGTTGGGGATTGGGAATTGGGCCAATTCCCAATCCCCAATTAGTATAGATGAAAACTTTAATAAATAAAAATTATATATTTATTAATATTTAAATATCTCTAATAAAAAATTTATTAAGAATATCATAAATATTTTAATCATCAATGATCTTATCCAGAGATCCAATAATTGTTTCTTTACAATAAGGACATTTTTAGTATTTTTCTCTGATAGAATTTTCATCTTTTCCACATTGGCGGCATAAGCATTTATGTCCACATGGAGCAAGAATGCATTTTTTTTCATTATCAAGACATATGACACATTTTATATTGTGATCACTTTCTTCAGAATTTATAGAATTATTTTTTTCTCCGTATGGTATTTCATAAATTTTAGTTTGGATTAATGAGTTTATAATTAATTTATCATATAGGTCTTCTTCTGGATTATCAAAAACAAATTTTTCTTCTTGTATTATATATGCTTTTTTCAAGATAATAACTTTATTTGTTTGATTAATAATTTCATTGTTTTCATTGCAAAATGAATAGTTTAGTTCATCACAATCCATGTTATTGTTATCGATGTTTTCTATAAAATTATCTTTTAAACATTTATGACATCTAAAATAGGTGTAAACTTTATTACAATTTTGAAAAGGGCATTTTATATTAGTGGTAATATATTTATCCAAATTAAAATCATGATTGCAATAAGGGCATATATAATGATAAGATACTTGTCCACAACTTTCATATGGGCATTTGAAAATAGATTGTGATTCTATTTTAGTATCTTTTGCTAAGCAACAAAATTTATAGAATTTTACGCATTGTATTGTAGGCATTATATTTTTACAATTTTCACAAGTATATAATATATTGGCACTTAAATCTGCTTGTTTAATATAAGTCATATTTCATTTTCCACAATATAAAATAACAAATTCTTTTCTACATTCTCTATAACTAAATGCATATTTTTGTCCTAAAATATATTTACCTCTTGAAAAATGATTAGTTTTCTTACAAAATTGGCATAGAATTAAAGCTGATTTTTTGTTGCATCTTTCATTACTACAAACTACTGTTTGACAAGGTAAATATTTATTTGGCTTTTTCCAAAAATTAATTTGTTTGCAATAAAAGCAATTTACAAAACAAAAAGATTCTTTACAAAAATTACAAATTAAATTTGTACCTGCAATAGGAGAGCCATATCCATAATTTTTATTTTTGCAAAATGGGCAAAAATAAATGCTAAATACATTATCACAATTCTTTATTAAAAAATTTATTTTTTTTACCCATCTCCAATTTACCTTTTGTTATAACTGATGTATTAAGACATTTTGGGCATATTACTTTATTTGATACTCTTTCACAATCTTTATATGGGCAATTAATCATTTGTCCTTCTATATAATATTTTCCTTTATTATTATCCCAAACACAATAACTTCCACAATACCAACACCCAACTTTTTGAAAAACAAATTTATTTCCATTATGTTGACATTCTAAAGGATTTCCTTCAAAAAAATTTAAATCTTTTATAATATTTTTATCACATTCCAAGCATGGGCATCTTACTTTTTTAAAATAAAAAAAAAATCAAGGAATGTATTTTGAAATTGATGAAGTTGAAGATAATATAAATACTCAAACTCAAATAAGCTTTTTATATTCTTATATTAACCAATTATTAAATGAAACCAAAGAATTAAAGGAAAAAAATAAAAAATTATAAGAAAAATTAGAAGAAATTGATAAATTATTTTTATTACCTTATAAAAAAAAGTTAAAGGAATATCAAGAAAAAGAAAAAGAAAGCCAAAAAGATTTAGATAAAATAAAAGAATGGATTGCTCCTGGAAAAAATATAACATTTAATTTACTGTTTAGAAAATGTATAAATGGTTCTACTACACTGGATTTTCATAAATATTGTGATTATAAAGGCAAGACACTAATTATTATTGAAACAATAGAAG
>CAJOQR010000055.1 GCA_905236965.1 uncultured Acholeplasmatales bacterium
AATTAAAAAATGACTCATTGCAAAATAGATTAATTTCTATATGCAGTGGGTCTTTTCTTTTTGTTAAAATTGTTTTCTTTCTTTAACCAATCTAAAAAATGTACCTCTTGATACATCAATTAATGATGCAGCTTCAGTATTTGTTATTTCATGATTAATATATTTATCAATAATAACAATATCATTAGGTGTTAGTATTATTTTAGGTCTACCAAATACTACACCTTTTTCTTTAGCAATCCTTATACCTTCAGCTTGACGCTCTTTAATCTAGCCTATTCATTAATGTAAACTAATAAAGAATTTATGAGCAGAATTTATTTTTTCAATTAATTGCTAATTAAAAAATGTAAAAGCATAAAATCAAAATTTGATTTTTTCTTGACTATTGATTTTTTTTTTGATAAAATGTAAAAGCACGTGTATGTTTACACGCTTTGAGTGGGAGGACTTATATATAAATATATAAATTAAGTCTGCTTAACCACATCATTGAAAAGAAGGAGGAAACAATAATGGCTAAGAAAGTTGTTAAGGTTGTAAAATTACAAATCGCAGCCGGCAAAGCTAATCCAGCTCCACCAGTAGGTCCAGCTTTAGGACAAGCAGGTGTAAATATTCCAGGCTTTTGTTCTCAATTCAATGACCAAACAAAGGATAAGATGGGATATATCTTACCAGTAGTTATCTCAGTTTATGAAGATCGTTCATTTACATTTGTTGTAAAGACTCCACCAGCTTCAGATTTATTATTGAAGGCTGCAGGAATCCAAAAAGGATCTGAAAATTCTAAGAAGCATACTGTAGCTAAGATTTCTAGACAAAAGGCAAGAGAAATTGCTGAGATGAAGATGCCTGACTTAAATGCTAATGACATTGAAGCAGCAACAAATATCATCATCGGTACTGCCAAGAATATGGGTATCGTTGTCGAAGATTAATTTATTGAGGTTGTTAATAACGACCTAAACTTGTGGGAGGAATTCCCGCTATAACCACATTTTAGGAGGAAAAAATAATGAAGAGAGGAAAGAAATACGTAGAAGCAGCTAAGCTTGTTGATAAATCAAAAGCTTATTCTGTTTTAGAAGCATTAGAACTTGCTTGCAAAACATCAACTACTAAGTTTGATGCATCTGTTGATGTTTCATTTAGATTAAACATCGACCCTCGTAAAGCAGAACAAAATATTCGTGGTGCTATCGTGTTACCTAATGGTACAGGTAAAACTCGTAAGGTTGTTGTTTTATGTCGTGGAGCTAAGCAAGCTGAAGCTACTGAAGCAGGAGCAGATTTCGTTGGAGAAGCAGATTTAATCCAAAAGATTTCTGATGGCTGGTTCGATTTCGACGTAATCGTTGCTACACCTGATATGATGGGTCAATTAGGTAAATTAGGACGTGTTTTAGGTCCTAAAGGTTTAATGCCAAACCCTAAGACTGGTACTGTTACAATGGATGTAGCAAAGGCTGTTAAAGAAATCAAAGCTGGTAAGGTTGAATATAGACCTGATAAGGTTGGTAATATTCAAATGACAATCGGTAAGGTTTCATTCGGTGCTGAAAAGTTAGCACAGAACTTAAAAACAGTTTATGACGCATTGTTAAAGGTTCGTCCTTCAACAATAAAGGGTACATATGTTAAGAATGTTTCTGTAGCATCAACTATGGGTCCTGGCGTTAAGGTAGACTCTGAATCTATCGCTAAATTTTAATAAATTTACCGAAGACAGTAGGTGGGTTTAACCCTTAATTTCTACCGAGGTTAAAAAAGATTTAAAATCTTCTTTTACTTTGGTAGAAGAAGATTTTTTGATTTTCAATTAGGAGGAATAATATGAGTCAAAGCATTGAAGCTAAGAAGCAAGAAGTTGCTCAAGTTTCTGAAAAATTCAAGAATGCAAAAGCTGTTATCGCCTTTAAATATCAAGGTTTATCAGTTTATAAATTCCAAGAATTAAGAAAAGAAATGCGTGCTAATGGTTGTGAAATTAGCGTAATTAAAAACAACATAACTTCACGTGCTGCAAAAGAAGCAGGATACGAAGGCTTAGCTGATGCATTTGTTGGTCCTGTTGCTGTAGCAATATCAAATGATGATGTTGTTGCACCTGCTAAGGTTTTATTTAAAGCAGCTGGTGAAGAAAATGCAAAAGTAGAAGTTGTTAAAGGTGTTGTTGATGGCGACATCTATGATTTTGATAAATTAAAAGCTTTATCAACATTACCATCATACGAAACATTATTAACTCAACTAGCAGCTGGTATGTTAGGTACATTAAGTCAATTATCAATTGGTTTAAATATGTTAGTTGAAAAAGGTCAAGAAGCTTAAAAATAATTAATTAAAATATCGGAGGAAAATTAAAATGGCTAAATTAACTAAAGAAGTATTTATTGAATCTTTAAAAGAAATGACTATCCTTGAAATCAAGGAATTAGTTGACGCAATGAAAGAAGAATTTGGTATTGATCCAACTGCAGTTGCTGCTGCTCCTGCTGCTGGTGGTGCTGCTCCTGCTGCTCAAGAACAAACTGAATTTGATGTAATCTTAGCTTCTGCTGGTGCAGCTAAGTTAGGTGTAATCAAAGTTGTTAAAGAAGTAACTGGTCTAGGCTTAAAAGAAGCTAAAGACTTAGTTGATGGTGCTCCAAAGCCAGTTAAAGAAAAAGTATCTAAAGCTGAAGCTGAAGAATTAAAGTCTAAGTTAGAAGCTGCAGGTGCAACTGTAGAAATTAAGTAATTTTAAAATAATTACAATAAAAGGCTTAAGTATCAACTTAAGCCTTTTTAAATAATTATGGATAATAATCATTATTATTCAAGAACACAAGATAATTTAGAATCAATTCCTAATAAATTTATTTTCAATTTTAAGGAGCACAAATTTATTTATCATACAGATAAGGGAGTTTTTTCTAAAAATTATATTGATTATGGTTCTTTTGTAATGTTAAATAATTTTATTCCAAATAATATTAATTTACCAATTTTAGATATGGGAGCAGGTTATGGTCCTATAGGAATTAGTATTTCTATATTATATGATAAAGAAGTTTATATGGCTGAAATTAATGAAAGAGCATATTCTTTAATATTAAAAAATATTGAAGAAAATAATGCAATAAAGGCTAAAGCATTTAATTCTGATTTATATGAAAAATTTGATGGAATATTATTTTCATCAATTGTTACTAATCCACCAATTAGAGCTGGTAAAAAAATTGTTTATGAAATTTACGATGGTGCATATAATCATCTTCCGTTAAATGGTGAGCTTTGGGTTGTAATTCAAAAAAAACAAGGAGCTCCATCTTCTAAAGAGCATTTAATAGAATTATTTGGAAATTGTGAAATAGTATCAAAAGATAAAGGATACTATATATTAAAAAGCGTAAAAATGAATTAAATTCAAATTTACGCTTTTTTATTTTTTATTTTAAATTATAAAGATGGAGTTAATTTAACATTGATATATCCATCTAAAACTTCAATTTCTTTTGAAATATGCTCATCTAATGCATTTAACGCAACAAGTGAAGAATCATGGAAATATTCATCAAAATTTATAATTATATTTTTTGAATCAGGATTAATTTCTAATAAATCAATATTAATATTATCCTTTAAGAAGCTTAATAATGCTTTTTGTTCATCATCGCTAAATTCAACAGAACCAATATTTACATTATTTAAGATAGTATTAATTTTATAATCATTATTAATAGCTGATGCATCTAGTGTTGCATCGATTTTAATTTCTTTGCCATTTAAATCTATTAAAGTAGATAATATAATTTGATGATAAGAAGAACTAATATAAATATTTCCTATTGTAATATAATTTATTTCATTATTCTTTTGGAAAGAAAATGTTTTTCCTATTATAGATGAATCATCTATTATTGCATTTACATTATCATCGCTTAAATTTACATTTACGCTTGGAGAATATAAAGATAATGTTGCTGTAGATGCAGAAATTATATCAACAATATTTGTATCATCTCTTATAACTATTCCATCATATAATTTAACATATGGTATTCCAATGCTAGAAAAATTAATTTTATCAATTTCCTTTTGAATATCTTCTTCAATATTTTGATATCCTCTTATTAAATAATCTACTGCGTATGATACTTGATTTTTTTCTATTATTTCATCATTTAATAATTTTTCAGCCTTTGAAATTGCATTTTCTAAAGGATTAGATCTTAATTCAAAAGATTTAGAAGCAGGAATTGTTGAGCTTAATGTATTTAAATTTATAACAAATCCTTTTTCTTTTCCTTTAAATTCTAAATCATATAAATCAGGATTTTCCATAACAACATTTAAAAATGATTTATATAAATCATTATTTATATTTTTAATTAAAATATCAAAAATCTCATTTTTTTCAATTGTTAAATAGAAATTTCCTTCTTTATAATCACATTCAATATTATATCCTTGCTTTTTAATTTCTTTTTCAACAGTTTCTGGATTAAAAGCCTTATCTAATGTTTTTTCTATTAAGAAAAAATCAGAATTAACTTTACCTATTTTAGCATTAGATATTACTAAAGTAAAAGAATCTTCATTTTGTTGAACATTCATTTCAGCAATTAAACAAGATTTATATACAAAAATTTTTAAAGGTATATATAGTGTGATTGTATCATTTTCATCATCCTCATCATCTAAATTATCAAATGTTGTATATATATTTGATATTTCTAATGGATCTAAATTTATATAATCACTTAATACACCTAAAAAAGAATTTAAAGATAAATCATCAAATGTATAAGATAATTTATCATCATTTGCTGTTTCTAATGCATTATAATTCATTTCTGATATAACATCTGTGATAGTTATATTTTCTTTTTCTAAATCATGTGAATTATCATATAATAATACACTAATTATAATTACAGCTATTATTACAAAGAAAATAACAAAAGCTAAAATTCCAAATATAAATTTTAATAATTTTTTCATAAAAAGCCTCCCTTAAGTATTATATCACATTATAAATTAAATAAAATATTATTTAAAATAAACTAATAAAACGTTTTTAACAATTTGTTATTAACAAAATGATAAAAACAATAGACTTATTATAAATATTATTATAAAATATAATAAGAAATGAGGTATTTAACTATGCTAAAAGAATATGGCTATGTAAGAGTAGCTGCAATTGTAAATCAATTACATCTTGCAGATGTTAATTACAATGTAAAAAATATAAAAGAATTATTAGATGAAGCTATAAAAAAAGGAGTAGAAATAGCTTGCTTTCCTGAATTATCATTATGTGGTTATACATGTCAGGATTTATTTTTAAATGATGATTTAATAAATAATTGTATTAAAGGATTAGCTGAATTAAAAAAATATAGTATAAATAAAGATATTGTTTTTATAGTTGGTTCACCAATTAAGGTTGATAATGCTTTATATAATTGTGCTATTAGTATTACTGATGGTCATATTATTGGAATAACTCCTAAATCTTTTATTCCAAATTATAATGAATTTTATGAGGCTAGGTATTTTAATTCTGCTTCACTTTTAAAGAAAAATCATATTAATATTTTAGGTGAAGATGTAATTATTTCAAATATGCTATGCTATAAATGTGAAAATATGGATTTAATTTATTCTATAGATATTTGTGAAGATTTATGGATGAGTATGAGCCCTTCAAATTTTACAACTATAAATGGAGCAAATTTAATTTTTAATTTATCAGCTTCAAATGAAACTGTTGGAAAAGCTAATTATAGAAAGGATTTAATTAAAGTTCAAGCAGGAAAAACTATTTCTGCATATGTTTATTCATCATCAGGCTTTAATGAATCAACATCAGATATTATTTTTTCAGGACATTCAATTATAGCAGAACCATCAGGTGAAATAGTTGAAAGTGAAAGATTTTTAATTGAATCTAATATGATAGTTCAAGATATTGATATTTTTAGAATAAATAATGATAGAATTAAAGAAAGATCATATGAACAAATAAAAATAAATAAAGACTTTTTTGAAACAAGCTTTAAATTAGGTAAAAAGAATAATAAATTAATTAAAAAATATGAAAAAAAGCCATTCTTAGCGCATAAGGATGAGGATTTAGATGAAATATTTAAAATACAAACAATGGCTTTAGCAAAAAGAGTTTTACATTTAGGAAAATGTAAAATGGTTATAGGTATATCAGGAGGATCTGATTCTACATTAGCATTTTTAGTAGCTTTAAATGTTTGTAAAACATTAAATATGCCTAATTCTAATATTATTGCGGTAACAATGCCTGGGTTTGGTACTAGTGATAGAACATATAATAATTCAAAAAAATTAATTTTAGAATCAAAAGCAACATATAAAGAAATATCTATAAAAGAGGCTTGCGAGCAACATTTTAAAGATATTGAACATGATATTAATAATTTTGATGTTACATATGAAAATTCTCAAGCAAGAGAGCGTACTCAAATTTTATTTGATATTGCTAATAAGGAAAATGGTATTGTAATAGGTACTGGTGATTTAAGTGAATTAGCATTAGGATGGGCAACCTATAATGGCGATCATATGTCAAATTATGGAGTGAATGCATCAATTCCTAAAACTTTAGTAACAACCTTAATTGCTCATATAAAGGATAAAGAAGAAGGCGTTATTAAAGAAACATTAACAGATATATTAAATACTCCAATTTCACCTGAATTATTGCCTTTAGATGAGGATGGAAATATTAAACAAGCAACAGAAAAATCTATTGGGCCTTATATTTTACATGATTTTTTCTTATATCATTTTTTAAGATATGGTGCTTCAGTTAAAAAAATATATTTTTTAGCTAAAAATGTATTTAAAGATGATTATGATGATGAAGAAATAAAAGCTTGCTTAAAAATATTTATAAAAAGATTTTTCTCACAACAATTTAAAAGAAATTGTCTTCCTGATGGAATAAAGGTTGGAAGTGTTGCATTATCTCCAAGAGGGGATTTAAGAATGAGTAGTGATACATATTCTAATATGTATTTAAAGGAGCTTGAGGATTTATGAAAATAGGTGTTTATGGAGGTTCTTTTAATCCATGTCACTTAATGCATAAAAAGTTAGTATTAGAATTACTTAATAAACAATATTTTGATAGAATAGTCATTATACCAACTGGTAATTTTTATAAAAAAAGTAATTTATTAAAAGGCGAAGAGCGTATTAAAATGCTAGAGATTATGTTTGAGGATAATCCTAGAGTAATTATTTCTGATTATGAATTTAAAAATAATTTAATTTGTACATATAGAAGCTTAGATTATTTGCAAAATATGTATAAAGGTGATGAATTATATTTTATTTTAGGTAGTGATAATTTAAAGCAATTTCACACTTGGAAAAGATATGAATATATTCTAGATAATTATAATTTATTAGTCATAAATAGAATTGGTATAAATATAGATAAGGAAATAGAATTATATAGTAAATATAAAGGTAAGCTTTTATGCGTTAATTTAGATTTAGATGCTACATCATCTAGTTATATTAGAGATGCTTTTAAAGAAGGTAATGATTTATTAGCAAAAAATTATTTAGATACAAGGGTTTATGATTATATTATAAAAAATGGTTTTTATCATGAAGGATATAAGCCTAAACAAATAATAAAGCCAATGAGTGATGAAGAATTTTTAAAAGAATATAATTCAGATATGTATGAAAAAATGAGCATTACAACTGATATAACTTTATTTAGTGTATCTGATATTTCAAAGGATAATTATAGAGCATTAAATAAAAAAGCATTTAGTGTTTTATTAGTAAAAAGAACAACACCTCCTTTTATGGGAAAATGGTGCTTACCTGGAGGATTTTTATCTTTAGATGAAACATTGCTTGATTGTGCTAAAAGAGTTTTATTTACAGAAACAAACCTAGATGATATATATTTAGAACAAATATATACATTTTCTGATATAGATAGAGACATAAGAGGAAGAGTTTTATCTTGCAGCTATTTAGGCTTAGTTGATAAAAATAAGGTATTAGATAGATTAGGAGAAAATGCTAAATTCTTTAATATATCAATAGAAGAGGATTTAGAAAATATTAAAATTAATTTTTCAAATGAAGAAGAAGCATTTGAAGCTATAGTATCTAAAACAATTGATCAATTTGGAATATATAATTATAAAATTATAAAAAATGAATATCTTGCTTTTGATAATTTACAAGTAATTGTTAGATCAATTAAAAGATTACAAAATAAAATAGATTATACAGATATTGTATTTCATATGATGCCAGAAGAATTTAGTTTAAAGGAACTTCAGCTTGTATATGAAGCTATTTTAGATAAGAAATTATTAGATGCAGCATTTAGAAGAACTATAAAGGATAAAGTTATAGAAACAGAAAAAATAAGAAAAGATGGTGGACATAGACCATCCAAGCTTTATAAATATAAAGGAGGATATCATGACTAAAGAAGAAATGTATAATGATATTAGGAGATGGAAAAAAGAAAAGAATGCAGTAATATTAGCTCATTATTATCAAAATGATGATATTCAAGAAATTGCCGATTATGTAGGTGATTCACTTGCTTTAGCACAAACTGCTGCTAAAACTAATGCTGATATAATTGTTTTTTGTGGAGTCCATTTTATGGCAGAAACAGCTAAAATATTATCACCAGAAAAAAAGGTATTGCTACCTAATTTAAATGCTGGGTGTATAATGGCTGATATGATTAATGCTGAAAGATTAAAAGCATACAAAGAAAAAAATCCTGATACAATTGTTATGGTATATGTTAATTCAACTGCAGAAGTAAAAGCCTTATCAGATATTTGTGTTACATCTTCTAATGCATTAAAAATAATTGATCATTATGCTAATTTAGGTAGGAAAATGTTATATTGTCCTGATCAAAATTTAGGTAAATATGCAATGGATTTAAAAGGATATAATTTTGATGTATGGCCAGGCTTTTGTAGAATTCATCATAATTTAGATACAACAATGGTTGAAAGAATGAAAAAAGCCCATCCAAATGCTTTATTTGTTGCCCATCCAGAATGTCAGCTTCCTGTTTTAAAAATGGCTGATTATGTTGGCTCTACAAAGCAATTAATTGAATATGTTACAGCAAGTGATGCTAAAGAATTTATTGTTGGAACAGAACAAGGCGTTTTATATGAAATGAAAAAAAGAAATCCAAATAAAACATTTATTCCACTATCTAAAACATTGATTTGTGGTCAAATGAAAATGACTACTTTAAAGCATTTATATGAATGCTTAAAAGAAGAAAAAAATGAAATTATAGTTGATGAGGATACAAGAATTAAGGCTAAAAATTGTCTTGATAAAATGCTTGAGTTAAGTTAGGTGAAATTTATGAATTTAAAAAAATTTGATGTTGTTATTATAGGTGGTGGACTTGCGGGTATTTATACTGCCTTAAATTTAGATAAAAATTTAAATGTAGCAATTTTAGTTAAAGATAAAATTGATAGAGGCTCATCTAATTTAGCACAAGGAGGTATCGCTGCTGAAATAGAATTTGATCCTGAAAAAATAGAAGAGCATTATAATGATACTTTAAGAGCTGGATCTTATATTAATGATAAATTAGCTACTAAGATATTAGTTGAAGAGGCAGGTCCTGCAATAAATAGATTAATTGAATTAGGTGTTGAATTTGATAAGGATTCTAAAGGAAATTTAGTTAAAACTTTAGAAGGAGGCCATAGATCAAGAAGAATTTTACACGCTCATGGAGATGCTACAGGTGCATCTGTTATGGCAGATTTAAGAAAAACTTTATATGAACAAAAAAATATAGAAGTTTTTGAAGATGAAATGGCTTATCAATTAATAGAAAAGGATTCAAAAGTAATTGGTCTTAGAGCTATTAATTTAGAAAATGAGGTTACTACCTTTTTAGCTCATAATATAGTTATCGCAACAGGTGGAGTAGGCGGAGTATATAAAAATTCAACAAATGAAAAATTTGCTTGTGGTGATGGAATTGCTTTAGCATATAGAAGTGGAATTGAAATAAAAAATATGGAATTTGTTCAATTCCATCCAACAGGCTTATATGAAGAAGATAAGCAAGGACAACGCTTTTTAATAAGTGAAGCTGTAAGAGGCGAAGGAGCCATTTTAAAAAATATAGAAGGCGAACGCTTTATGGCTAAATATGATAAAGAAAGAATGGAGCTTGCTCCAAGGGATGTTGTAAGCCAAAGTGTTTATAGAGAAATGTTTGATACATGGAGTGACCATGTATATTTAGATATAACATCTAAATCAAAAGAATTTTTAGAAAAAAGATTTCCATCTATTTATGCTAAATGTGCATCTATTGGCATTGATATGAGTAAGGATTTAATTCCTGTTGCCCCAATTGAACATTTTTTATGTGGTGGTATTCAAACAGATTTAAATGGTAAAACAAACATAAATCATGTATATGCAGTAGGAGAATGTGCAAATACAGGTGTTCATGGTGCTAATAGATTAGCTTCAAATTCATTACTTGAATGCTTAGTTTTTGGTAAAAGAGTAGCTCTTGATATAAATAAAGATAAAGATAATAAAAATGATATTATTTATGATGAGCTAGATTCTTTTGCAGAATCTAAAAGATTTAATTTTAAATCAATTAGAGTTGAAATAAGAGAAATAATGGATAAATATGTATCTATTGTAAGAACAACAAGAGGATTAGAAATTGCAAAGGAAAGAATAGATACACATTATAATAATTTAAAAAAGATTAATGTATTATCTAGATATTATTATGAAACACTTAATATGGCAACATGTGCTAAATTAATTGTTGATGCTGCTTTAGCAAGAACTGAATCTATTGGCTCACATTATAGAATCAATTATAATATGGATTTAAATGTTGTTGATAATATTATTAAAAATGCCTTAAAAGAAGATATGCCAGAAGGTGATATTACAACTGATAATTTAATTCCTTTAAATCATCAAAGTGAAGCAAAATTTATTGCTAAAGAAGAAGGAATAATTTCTGGAACTGAGGTTGTTAAAAGAGTATTTGAAATAATAGGTGGAAAATTCAGCATTGATTTTAAGGTGAAAGATGGAGACCATATAAAGCCATTAGATGTTATTGCTATAATAAAAGGTGATACGAGAACAATTTTAAAGGGCGAAAGAGTTTCTTTAAATTTAATGCAAAGAATGTCTGGTATTGCAACAGAAACTAATAAATATGTATCTTTAGTTGTTGGAAATACTAAAATATTAGATACAAGAAAAACAACTCCAAATTTAAGATATTTAGAAAAATTAGCTGTTACACATGGAAAAGGAGTTAACCATAGATATTCTTTATCAGATATGGTAATGATTAAAGATAATCATATTGATGCTGCAGGTTCTATTAGTAAAGCAGTTGAAATTATAAAGCCAAAGGTAAATGTTAAAATTGAAGTAGAAGTAGAAACATTAGAACAATTTATGGAAGCCTTAAATACTGAATGTGATATTATTATGCTAGATAATATGTCAACAGAATTAATGAGAAAATGCGTTATATTAAATAATGGATTGAAAAAATTAGAAGCATCTGGAAATATGAATTTATCAAGAATTAAAGAGGTTTCTCAAACAGGAGTTGATTATATATCTGTAGGTGCATTAACACATTCTGTTAAAGCATTAGATATAAGCTTAAAATTTCATGATATAAAAAAATAATATAAATTAATATGAATTTTTTAGGGTATAATAATGAATATTTTGTTAGATTTAGATGGAACTATTCTTGATTTTCATAAAGGCGAAGCTAATTCATTAGTTATGGTATTAAAAGAATTTTTAAATTATGATGCTAAAGTTGAAGATATTTTATATTTTAAAAAAATAAATGAAGAATTATTTAATTTATTTCAAGCAGGAAAAATGAAAAGAATTGAATTCCAAAATAAAAGATTTGAGCTAATGTTTAAATATTTAAATAAAGATGCTGATTATGAAAAAGCTAATTTATTTTATATAGATAAATTACAATATCAAGCTATTTTATATTCCGATTCAATAAATTCATTAAAATATTTATATAAAAATCATGATATCTTTATAGCAACAAATGGACAAGCATTTGTTCAAAAAGGAAGAATTAAAGAAGCTAAAATAGATAAATATATTAAAAAAATATATATTTCTGAACAAATAGGATACAATAAGCCAGATTTAGAATTTTTTAATTATATCTTTTTAGATTTAAATGATTATGATTTAAATAATTATATAATGATTGGTGATAAATTAGATTCAGATATTTTAGGAGCTAAAAATGCTAAAATTAAATCAATTTATTTAAATAGAAAGGGTGATTTTTCTAATTCTTTTGCAGATTATAATATTGAATCATTAAATGAATTAGAAAAAATATTATAAAATGGATGATTTATTAATAAATGATTTTAAAAATCAATTTAATTTAAAAATAGAAAGCATTAAAGAATTAAAGGAAAATGTTGTTATAATAAATGATAAATATGTTTTAAAGCAATTTAATAAAGATGATTTTAATGCTAATAAGGTATTTGAAAATTATTATAAATTTATTAAAGCATTTAGAAAATCAATTTATAATAATGAAGAACATCATTATATGGTATATGATTATATAGAACAAGATAAAATTATAGATTATACAAAAATTAAAATTATAAATCAGATTTATGATGTTATAAAAGAAGAAAGAAGATATGATGCTTCATATTTTGGATATTTTAATGAAGAAAAAAATTCATGGTATGAATTTTTGCTTGAAGAAATTAATTATTCAAAATCTATAATAAAAGATGTAGCTATTGATACAAAAATAGTTGATAAAGCTTTAAAAAATGTAAAAAAAGAAAAAATAGAGCATTATTTATTACATGGAGATTTAGGAGCTCATAATTTTATTATTAAAGATAAAATAATAAATATAATAGATCCTATTGTTTTAGTTGGAGATTATTTATATGATTTTTATTATGCAATATTATCTAATTATGATATTGCTTCAAGCTTAGATTTTGATTTTATATTAAGCTATTTTGATAGAAAAGAAAAATATAAAAAATCATTATTTATAATTGTTTATTTTATAAGAATGTGTAGAGCTTATAAATATAATGAAATTGATTTTAATAATTTTTTAAAGGATTACAAATATTTATCATTATAAAAAAAGAGATAGCAATTTTTGAAATTGCTATCTCTTTATATTTTATTATTATTTTTTATAAATTCTATAAATTCATCTTTCATAATAGGTTTAGAAAAATAATATCCTTGAATATAATCAATATTTAAATCTAATGCTCTATCTAATATATTTTTATTTTCAATACCTTCTAAAACTATATCTAGATTTAATGTTTTTATCATACCCATTATTTTATCAACAACTATTTTAGCTTTAGTATCACTAAAATATGAATCTACTAATGTTTTATCGAATTTTACTATTTTTACAGGCATTTCAATTATATAATTTATATTTGAATTCCCCATTCCAAAATCATCTAGGGAAAATGATACACCATAATCTATTAATTTATTCATATTATCAAGCATTATATTTTTTAAATTACTAGATGCTGTTTCTGTTATTTCTAAATTAATGAATTTTGGATCAACATTAAATTCTTCCATCATTTGAATATAATCTGATGCTAAATTAGGATTTCCACATTGAATTACTGAAAGATTTACTTCTATATATTCAAGTCCTAATTTTTCAATATCATTATCGCTTATAAATTTGCATACCTTTTTAAATGTTATTTCACCTAATTTAGCTATGGTACCATTCATTTCAGCAATTTCAACAAAAGAACCAGGATAGATTATTTCTCCATTTTTATTTCTTATTCTTAATAATGCTTCAGCAGAGGTAAATCTTTTTTCTTTTTTAGAATAAATAGGCTGATAAAAGACCTCAACTAATTCATTATCTATAGCATAATCTATGATTTTTTCCATTTGTTTCATTTCTTCAATTTTTTTGATTGTTTGTATATCTATATAAGTTCTATCATTATTAATAGGAATTAAATTTTTTTCTAATACGGCATAAAATATAGATCTTAGTCCATCATAATCTTTAATAATCTCACTATTATTTATAATTAAATATTTGAAATTATAAACATTATTATATTTTTCATTATAGTTTGTGCTTATTAATCCTTTTTCAAATTCAATAAAAAAGTCAGAAACCTCAGCATTTAAAATAACTATTATGAATCCTAAATCAGCTCTAAATGTTAAAAATTTATTTCGTCTTAATGTAAATTTTGTATCTGAAAATTTTGATAAAATATTTGATATTGTAGTTAAAGCTAAATTTTTTAATCCTTCATCAGTAAGTGTGCTATCAAGCATCATATAAACTAATTTATAATTTTCTTTTTTACTGCTTAGCTCATTAATTACTTCATTTAAAATTTCAAAATTATATTTAGCTGTTTTCTTATCTAATCTTAATGCTGGATTTTCCAAATTAATATAAATTATTATTAAAGCAACACTTGATGCAAAGCTTACTAATAATATATATTTAAAGAAGAATTGTATTATTGCAGCAGCAATCCATAAAAACATCCATATTTCTATTGAATCACGGCTATTTTTATTTATTTTTTTACTATTGACTAAAACAAATATAATTGTAAATATTATTGAAATAGCAGCAAAGCCATAACAAACTAAGCAACTTATACCTTCTGTATAAAAATATTTATTTTCAGCATCATAAACCTGTGTTATTGGAGCTATAAGTATGCTTATAGCAGAAATGATAATATATGAAAATATAAATTTATAATATTTTTTTATTTTCTTTTCTTGATATTTATATATATCCTTTAATACATATGCAAAGCCTAATACAGATTCTATAATAAGAAAAATTAAATATAATTTACAAACTAAATCAGAAAACCATTTCGGGAATGTATCTGTATTTACACCACAAACTATTGAAAAGATATCTAATAGTAGTAAAAAAAGAGTTAATCCACAAACAAACAAAAAAAACCTTCCTGATTTTAGCGTTATTCTTGTTTGTGCTAAAAAGAAAGAAAGTATAATTACAATTATTATAATACCGGCAATTTGAAATGAAACAAGCATAATGAATCTACTCCCTTTTTTTAATTTTAACATAAAATTATAAAAAAATATATATTTTTGTTTATATATAAAATATTTCTATATTTTATGATAAAATGATAAAAGGGAGAAAACTATCTATATTTTATAAAATTTAATTGCATAAAATACAATATAATGCTATAATTGTAATGGAATTTAAGGAGTATATTATGGAAAAATTATTAAATGGAATATATGAAGGTGAAAGAGCTCTTTTTAAAGGAAAGAATTTAGAAATAGAAAATGCTACATTCCAAAATGGAGAATCACCTTTAAAAGAAAGTTTGAATATAAAAATAAAAAAATCAACATTTAGGTGGAAATATCCTTTATGGTATTCAAAAAATATAGTTGTTTTTGATTCCGTTTTTGAAGAGATGTCTCGTTCAGGCATTTGGTATACAGATAATATAAAATTAGAAAATTGTGATATTATTGCCCCTAAAGAATTTAGGAAAAGTAAAAATATTGAAATTATTAATTCTAATTTTCATGATGCTAAAGAAACATTATGGAATTGTGAAAATATTAAAATTAAGGATGTAAAGGCTAAAGGCGATTATCTTTTAATGAATTCTAAAAAGATTTATGTTGATAATTTATATTTAGATGGCAATTATGTTTTTGATGGTGGAGAAGATATAATTGTTAAAAATTCTATTTTGAATTCAAAGGATTCTTTTTGGAATTGTAAGGATGTTTTAGTTGAAAATTCAAAAATTATTGGAGAATATATTGGTTGGAATTCAGAAAATGTAACATTTATTAATTGTGAAATTGAAAGCCATCAAGGATTCTGCTATATGAATAATGTTAAATTAATTAATTGTAAATTAAATAATACAGATTTAGCATTTGAATATTCAACTGTTGATGCAACAATTTTATCAAAGGTAGATTCAATAAAAAATCCTATTAGTGGATCTATTAAATGCTTAGGATATAATGAGTTAATACTTGATGATGCTGATTTAGAAAAAATTAAAATAATTGTTGGAGAATAAATTATGAAATATGATTTTGATTTTGAAACAAATAGGAAAAATACTAATAGTTTGAAATGGGATGAAATTGAATCAACATATCCTATGTGGGTAGCAGATATGGATTTTAAAACTGCACCTGAAATAACAGATGGATTTTTAAAAAGAATTAATGAAGGTATTTTTGGATATAATGTTTTAAATGATAAATTTTATGAATCATATATTAATTGGTGGGATAAATATCATAATTTTAAAATAAAAAAAGATTGGATTATTTTTTCAACTGGTGTTGTTCCATCAATTTCATCTGCAGTTAGAAGCTTAACTAATATAGGTGATAATGTAGTTATTTTAACACCTGTTTATAATATATTTTTTAATTCAATTATAAATAATAAAAGAAATGTATTAGAATCAGCTTTAAAATATGAAAATGGTATATATGAAATTGATTATTTTGATTTAGAAGAAAAATTAAAATTAGAAAAAACGTCATTATTAATATTTTGTAATCCTCATAATCCAATTGGTAAAATTTGGGATAAAGAAGAATTAATTAAAATTGGAAAATTATGTAAAAAATATAATGTGATAGTAATATCAGATGAAATACATTGTGATATTGTTGCACCTGGATATTCATATATTCCTTTTGCGAGTGTATCTGATATTAATAAAGATATATCAATAACATTAATATCGCCATCTAAATGCTTTAATTTGGCTGGCATTCAAACATCTATTGCAGTTATAATAAATGAAAATTTAAAGAAAAAATTTGAACGTGGACTTAATACTGATGAGTGTGCTGAAGGTAATACCTTAGCTGTAATAGCACCTAATCTTGCATTTAATTATGGAAGAGCTTGGCTTGATGAAATGAATGAATATGTATTTAATAATAGATTATTTGTTGAAAAATATTTTAATGAAAATATTAAAGAATTTAAGGTTATAAAAGGTTATGCTACATATTTAGTTTGGATTGATATAAATGGAATTGATTCAAAGGATTTTAAAGATTATTTATTTAAAAAAACTGGTGTATATATATCTGATGGTATTCTCTATGGTAAAACTGGTAAATCTTTTATAAGAATAAATATTGCTACAACTAAAAAAAGAATAAAAGAAGCCTTAGATTTAATAAAAGAAGCATATAATATGTATATAATTGAGAGAAAATGAATTCTCTCTTTTTTATTAATGTTGTATAATATATAAAAGGGGTTGATTTTATGAAGAAGTTTTTTAAAAGAACTTTTGGAATAAGCTTATTTTTATTAAGTTTAATAACTATAGCATCTTGTGATAAAGAAAAAGAAAAAGAAGAAGAAAAAGATGTTTATACATATGGTGAATGGACTTTAGCAATAGCTCCAACATTTTCAACAACAGGCTTAATTAAAAGAGAAATAATTGGTGCTGATTTATATGAAACTTGTATAATTCCTGCAATAAATTCAGATGATTATGATGTTACAATAAAAAAATCTCCAAGCTGTATAGAAAAAGGAGATGTTATTTATACATATAAAGATATAAATAATATTTCTTTTGAACAATATAATTATGGCAATCATACTGAATCAGCAATTTGTAGAACATGTGGAACGGTTATTGATGAAGGATTTTTTAATGAAATTCATTTAGAAGAAATAGAAGATTTTTCTTTAAATTTAAATAAATTTAAATTTTCATCAAGTGATGAATCATATTCTAATAATTATACTGTTGATGGATTAATTAAAGGATTAATTGATGATGAAGGTTATGTAAAATTATATGGAGATATTAATGTAGTAAATGATAGAACAAATTTAAATATGAATTTAAAAGAAAATTTAAATGATGAATATAAATTTTATTATCAAAATGAAATATTATATTTAAAAAATAATGATGATGATGTAAAAACATATAATATATATAATTTAGTTGATGAAGATGATCCTAATTATAAATTTTCTTTAATGTTTGAATCAATTTTGAATTTAATATTACCTAATTCTAAATTAGAATTAAAAAATATTGAAACAAATTATGGCTTTATTTTAATGAATGCAATATTTGATTTAGTTGATTATCAAGATGATTATAAATTCTTATTATCAAGCGATAAATTATTAAATTATAATGATTTTTTAAATGAAATTAAATTATCACAAATAATTGATTTAATAGCTTCTAATTTAGAAATTAGTGTTGATCCTAATAATAAAGATTTTATGTATTATATAAAATCATTTATCAATGAAATAATATTTAAAAATATAAATAAATATTCAAATGATAAAACAAAATCAAAAAATTATTTAATAAATTTATTAGAAAATACTAATGTGAATGTAATTGCTGATGATATTATTAATAAATATAGCGATACTATAGATGAATTAGAAGAAAAAATAACAGAATATATTAATGATGCTTTAAATTATTTAGGAATTGATTATGAAATAGATTTAAAAACATTATTAGGATATGATTCAAGTTTAAGTGAATTTTTATATGATAAATTTAATAAAGAAGAAAAATTAAATGAATTTATAGATGGATTTATAAATGAATCTGAATTATTAAGTATGATATTTGGTGCTGATTTTAATGTAGAATCATTTATCGAAAATATGTTTGATGTATTACAAAATTATACTGTATATGATTTAATTAGCAGTGCTTATAATTATATAAATTTAATTATGCCAGATATTTTAGATTATATAGCAAATAAAGTAGAAGATATTAATATGCCAAATTCAATAGAATTAGCTAATAAAATAAGAAATATAAAAGAAAGCATAGCTATAAAATCAATTACTTCAGAAGAAATTCATAATCAAATTTCAGCAATAATTATGATTGTTGATTTATATATTAAACAAGCATATTTTACAATTGATTCTGATACTGGCGTTATAAATGAATTATATTTAGAATTATTATCTGTTCCTTTAGTATCTAAGTTACCTTCAGGTAGTATTGATATAAAATTTAATTCAAATGTTTTAATTACAGAAGATGAAATTGAAATATTTGAAATTGCAAATATTGATTAATTTTGAAAGGATTTTTTATGAATAATTTATTAAAAGAAGAAAAAGTAGCTAATTGGATAACTCCATTTGTTTATTTTTTCGTTGGACTTGCCTTTGTTGTTATTAAAAGTGATATTTTACTTAATATAATATTTATTGTTTTAGGAATATTAATTATTATTTTAAATTTAGTTCCTTGTATATATTATTTTATGATTGCATCAGAAGATAATAAATATTATACAAATGCAATTTTGGCTTTAATTTCTGTTATTATAGGCTTTATATTTATATTTAATAGAGCAGTAATATTATCAATTATTTTAGGTGTTTGGTTAATTATTTTACCAATAATAAGAATAATTTTATCAAAAGATAAAAAATCAGAAATTAAAAAATCAATTCCTTATTTTATAGTCGCTATCTTATTATTTTTTATACCTGCAAATAATATTTTAGATATTGTTTTAAAAATTTTTGGTGTCTTTTTAATGGTTATTGGTGTTGCTGGAATTATTTATAATATAGCTTTGAATCATAAAAATAAAAATGGGAATAATAGTGATGATTCAAAAAGAGAAATTATTGATGTTGAATATAAAGAATTATAAATATGGATTATAGAGTTGAAGATTTTGGCGCTATAGGAAATGGAATAGCAGATGATACAAAAGCAATTAATGATGGAATTCGTTTTTGTTCTAAAAATTTATGTAATTTAATTTTTTCAGAAAATAAATGTTATAGATCTGGGAAAATAAATTTATTAGATAATACTACACTTATTTTTGAAAAAAATAGTATTTTAAAGGCAACAGATAATTTAGATTTATTTAAGGATGAAAATTCTTTTATTAAATTAATAAATGAACCAACATATGATAATTGTGATTATGATGGAAAGCCTAATATGTTTTTTTTATATGCAAAAGATAAAAAAAATATAAAAATATTGGGTGATGGTATAATTGATGGAAATGAAGAAATTTTTTATGGAAAAATAGAAAAATATCATATAGATGGTTATTTTTATCCTAGAGTACCTCTTATTTTTATGGAAAATGTTAATTCTATAGATATTAATGGTATAACTTTAAGAAAAAGTGGATTTTGGACTCTTCATTTAGTTGGATGTAATAATTGTTTTATTAAAGATATTAAAATATTGAATAATATGATACTTGCTAATTGTGATGGAATTGATATTGATCATTCAAAAAATGTTACAATTGATAATTGTTTTATTAAAGGAGCTGATGATTCTATTGTTATTAAAACAACAGAAGCCTTTGAAAAATATGGAAATTCAGAAAATATAATAATAAAGAATTCTAATTTATCATCAACCTCAGCTGCGATTAAATTTGGTACAGAAACAACTGGTATTATTCAAAATGTATATGCTGTAGATTGTAAAATATTTAATTCAAATAGAGGAATATCTTTACAGCTTAGAGATGAAGGGTGCATAAATAATATAAAATTTGAAAATATTGATATTGATACGCATAGAGTAAGTGATGAGGATTGGTGGGGAAAAGCAGAAGGAATTTCAATAACTGCTTTAAAAAGATATGAAAATAAAAAAATAGGATCAATTTATAATATAGAATTTCAAAATATAAAAATAAATGGTGAGCATGGTATTTTTATTTATGGTGAAGATAATATAAATATTTTTGATGTTAAATTTAATGATATTAAAATATATTTAAATAAAAAAAATAATTATGATTTATTGCTTTATGATTTAAGGCCAACATATAAAAATAAATTATTTAAAGATGATTTAGCATATATTTATGCAAAAAATGCTAAAAATATTTTCTATAATAATTTAATTTATAATTCAGATGATGAAATAAAAAAATTAATTAAAGAAAAAATTATTGAAAAAAATGTATTATAATATTAAAAAAAATTTTTATTTTTCTTTTATAAATTATTATATCGATTGAGACATTTATTTGACTTAAATATTATGCTTTGATATAATATGTCGAAATGTGATTTATTTTATTTATATTTAAATTAGTTTCTGAAAGAGAGGAACATAATTTTTTTAATTATGGAAAAGTGTTTATGGAAAAGGTCGCAATATTAACAGATAGTAATAGTGGAATAACACAAAAAGAGGGATTAGAATTAGGAATAAAGGTTGTTCCAATGCCTTTTACGATTGATGGAGAAGAATATTTAGAAGATATTACATTAACGCAAGAAAAATTTTATGAAAAATTAACTAATGATGCGAATGTTTCAACTTCTCAGCCTTCAATAGGCTATGTTACATGCTTATGGGATGAATTGTTAGAAAATCATGAAACTGTTGTTTACATCCCTATGTCTTCTGGATTATCTAAATCATGCGAAACAGCAATTGCTTGTGCTAAGGCTAATTATGAAGGAAAGGTTTTTGTTGTTGATAATCAAAGAATATCTGTAACTCAAAGACAATCTGTTTTAGATGCAATTGAATTAAAGAATAAAGGTTGGGATGGAAAAAAGATTTATGAATTATTAGAAAAAGTAAAATTCCAATCTACAATTTATATTATGGTTGATACATTAAAATATTTAAAAAAAGGTGGAAGAATAACTCCTGCAGCATCTGCGGTTGGTGGTGTTTTAAAAATTAAACCTATTTTAACAATCCAAGGATTTAAGCTTGATAAATTTAGAATGCTTAATAGAACAATTGAAAATGCTAAAAGGATTATGCTTCAGCAATGTATTGAAGATATAAATACTAAATTAAAAGAGCCTGATGGAAGAACTGATAATATTCATTTAGAGGTTGCATATTCAGGAACTGATAATACAAATGCTTTAGAATTTGTTGAAATGATAAAAAATGAATTTCCAGACTATGATATTGTTTGTCAGCCACTGTCTTTATCTGTATCATGCCATATAGGCACAGGTGCTTTAGCAATGGCTGTATCTAAGGCTATACCAGAATAAAAAGCTCATTTTGAGCTTTTTTAATTTGCGTTAAAATCTCAAAAACTTGTTGAATTTAATGAATTATAGTATAATTACACTTATAGGAGATAGAAAATATATGAAGGTTAAAAAAATTCATCCTTATTTATTTATAATAATTTCTTTCATATGTGTTATTTTTGTTGGTACATGCTTATTAGCTTTACCTATTTCATCAAAAAGTGGAAAATCATTTGGTTTTTTTGATTCTCTTTTTATGGCAACATCAGCAACCTGTGTAACAGGTTTAGCAACTATAAATGTTGCTTTTGAAATGACAGTCTTTGGTAAGGTAATAATGTGTTTATTAATGGAAATTGGTGGATTATCAATTATAACAATTGGTGTTTTTATATTTTCTATTTTAGGAGCTAAAATAGGAGTAAGTAATAGAATATTAATTAAAGAAGCTTTAAACCAAAATTCTGTTAAAGGTATTGTGGCTTTAGTAAGAAAAATTATTTTATTGTCTTTAATTATTCAATTTATTGGAACTATTATTAATTTATTTGCATTAGTGCCATATTATGGTAGCTTTTGGAAAGGATTATTAGTATCAATATTTCATTCTGTTGCATCATTTAATAATGCAGGATTTGATATTTTTGGTGATTCAAGTATGATTGAATTTAGTGATAATATTATCCTTAATTCATCTACAATGCTTATGATTATATTAGGTTCTATGGGATTTGTTGTAATAACAGATATAATTTCAAAAAAGAGTTTTAAAAAATTAACATTACATTCAAAAATATCTATAATTACAACAATAATTTTAATTGTAGTAGGAACTATTTTATTAAAATTATGTACTTCAAATATAACTTGGCTTGAAGCAATGTTTACATCTGTTTCAACTAGAACTGCTGGATTTACAACTATCGATTTATCAGATTTATCACCAGCATCTTATTCAATTATAATATCATTGATGTTTATTGGTGCATCACCTATTTCAACTGGTGGTGGTATTAAAACAACAACATTTGCTGTTATATTAATTTCAATTTTTTATTTTGCAAGAGGAAAACAAAATAGAGTGTTTAAAAGGAAAATTCCTGATACAGCAATATTTAAAGCATTTATTATATTTGTTGTTGCAATCTTAGCTATTTTTAATTGTGTTGTTTTAATTAGTATAGCTCAGCCTGATTTAGAATTTAGAAAAATATTATTTGAGGTTGTATCAGCATTTTCAACAACAGGCTTATCAATGGGTATTACTCAAGCTTTAAATTCATTTTCAAAAATTGTTTTATCCTTTTTGATGCTTTTTGGTAGATTAGGTCCTTTAACAATTATTGGAGTTGTAAATAAAAAATTATTTAGTGAAACAAAAGAAAGTATTAGATATGTTGAAGAAGGAGTGTATATTGGATAATGAAAAAGAGTTTTATTGTTATTGGTTTAGGTAGATTTGGCTCAAGTGTTGCATTAACACTTTCTAATCTTAATTCAGATTTATTAGCTGTAGATATTGATGAGGATGCTGTTCATAATATTTCAACTAGAGTTAACAATTGTGTTATTGCTGATGCAACAAAATTAAGTGTTTTACAAGATTTAGGCGTATCAGATATAGATCATGCTGTTGTTTGTATCGGAAATAATCTTCAAGCATCAATTTTAACTGTTTTAAATTTGAAAAAGGTTGGAGTTAAAACAATTACAGTAAGAGCTGATGAAATAGGTCATAGAGAAGTATTTTTACAGCTTGGAGCAACAGATGTAATTGTACCAGAAGAAGCTTCAGCAATTTCTTTAGCAAATTCTATTGTTTCAGATAGCTTATTAGATTATTATCAATTATCTAAAAATTATGCTATTGTTAAGGTTTCTGTTGGAAAAAATTTTGAACCTAAAACATTAATTGAATTAAGTGTCCGTGATAAATTTGATGTTAACATTGTAGGATTAATAAGAAATGATGAATTTATTATTCCGCGTGGTACTGATTTATTAAATCCAGGTGATATAGTATCTGTTGTTGGTGAAAGAGGAAAAGTTAGAAAATTTGATGCCTTTTTAAATGATTAATTTTTGTAATTACTTTTAGGGGAAGTGATTTTATTTGAGAGCTTTAGTTTTATATAGTGCATATTCAGGCAATGGTAGATTTATAAAAAAATTAGATTATATTGCTAGAGTATTAAAAACTAAATATGATATTGTAGATTTTCATAAATCACAATATAAAGGATCACTTTCTGATCATATATTATTAAAAGGCTTTAAATATGATTTGATTTTATGCATTGGTGGCGATGGAACAGTTCATGAAGTTATTAATGCTATTATGAAATTGGATAAAAAACCTACTATTGCATATATTCCTGCAGGTACATGTAATGATTCAGCAAAAACTGTTGGATTAAGTAAAAATATAAATAAAACATTAAAAAAAATTTTAATAGGAAATACAGCATCAATCGATGTTTTTAAAATTAATGATTCATTTTTTGTTTATGGACTTCGGGCTGGATGCTTAACAGAGATAAGCTATGATACAAAAAGAGAATTAAAAAAAGGTATTGGTAAATTTGGATATTATATTCAAGGCTTAAAATCATATATGGATACTAAAACTATAAATATAGAATTAGAAACAAAAGAAGGAGATATTATTAATGGTAACTTCAGCTTGTTTTTAGCTTTGAATACAAGATATTTAGCTGGATTTAAAATACATAGAAAAAAAAGAATATATCTAAATGATCAAAAAATAAGAATAACATTAATAAAGAAAACATCAAAATTTATGAATGTAATAGATTTTGGAATGTTTTTAATTTTTGGTGAATCCTATAAGCATAATATTATTAATTTTGATACATCAGGATTTAAAATTTCATCCATTCAACGTATAGCATATAATACAGATGGAGAAATGTTTGATAAGCATAATATAATAAATGTTGAAGTAATTCCTAATGAAATAAATATAATAACTAGTAAAAGAGTTTATAAAAGACATTTTTTAAAGAAATAGGTGAATTAAAATGGTATTAAAATTTGAACATTTTTTTCCATTTGTAAATGAAAATAGAAAAATACATCTTTATTTACCAGATGATTATTATCAAGAAGAAGAAAAATATCCTGTTATTTATTTTTTTGATGGTAATAATTTGTTTTTTGATGGTGATTCAATATGGGGAATGTCACTACAAATGGAATGGTATTTAAAAAATTATGATAAAAAATTTATTGTTGTTGGAATCGAACAACCAAAAGATCCATATCAAAGAGTAAAAGAGCATTGCCCTTATAAAATATATAGTCATACATTTGGTGATATTGATGGTAATGGAGATGCTTTAATTAAATGGATTATAAATGATTTAAAGCCATTTATTGATTCAAATTATAGGACTCTTCCTTTTAGAGAAACAACACAGCTTGCAGGTTGCTCATCTGCAGGTGTTACATCATTATATGGTGCAATAAAATATAATAATTATTTTTCAAAAACAGCCTTAATTTCTCCTTATATTGTAGATACAAAATATGTTTTAATTCATGATATTTATCATGAAGATATTAATCCTGATACAAAAATATTTTTTTCATATGGTACTAATGAATATGGAAATGATTTTGGAATGAGAAGCTTATGCATAAATAATATGTATGAAGTAGAATATCATTTGCATAGTAGAAATGTTAAAACATATATGTTTAAAAATGAAAATGGTGAACATAATGAAATATCATGGAGAAATGAAATATTTACTTGGCTAGATTTTTTATGGAAATAATTTAAAATGCAAAATAAATGATTCTTTAAAAATTTTTGATTATAAAAAGGCGTTAATTCGTTTTATGGGTTAACACCTTTTTTGTTATATAATTATACTAACTTGATTTTATAAAGAGAAGTTGTAAAATTAAATTAGCTTAAACCTTTTAGTTAATATTAATATTTTAAAAATTTTTGTTTGTTATTACAAAAAATATGATTCTATAGAATGTGAGGGAAGTTTATATGAAAAAGATTTTTTATATTTATTTAATTTTTATAATGTTATTATTGTGCTCATGTTTTGAAAATGGGCCTGATTTTGCATTTATA